>DURM01000018.1 GCA_012837335.1 Bacillota bacterium | reverse complement strand
TCGCCGTAGTAGAGATACATATTCCAGGGAATGACGGTAGCAGCCTCACACCAAGCCGATGAGCCGTGGGGCAGATGATCCATTTTAAAGCTGGGCACGGTGCAGGGCACGATGCCGTCCATGTTCTGCTGCTCCAGGGCTAAATCGTAGAGATACTTGCTGAAAAAGGCAGCGCTGTCCATGTTGAAGCAGGCGGTGCCGGAAAACATCTGGGCATCGCCGGTCCAGCCCATCCGCTCATCCCGCTGCGGGCAGTCGGTGGGCACATCCAGGAAATTGCCTTTCTGGCCCCAAAGGGCATTTAAGAACAGGCGGTTAACCAGCGGGTTGGATGTTTCGACCTGGCCGGTAATTTCGAGATCAGAGTAGACTACCTGACCGGTAAAATCCTCCGGATCGAGCTCGCCAGGCCAGCCTTCTACCTTCACATACCTGAAGCCGTAGAAAGTGAAGTGGGGCTTGACTACCGCTGCCTCGCCGTTAGAAATATAAGTAAACTCTGCTTTGGCTGAGCGCAGGTTTTCCCGGGAGAAATTCCCGTCTTGGAGCGCCTCGCCATGCTGAAGATGGATCTTGGTTCCTTTGGGTGCATTAAGTTTAAAGCTCACCCAGCCCACCATATTCTGCCCCAGATCCAGCACGGTTTCTCCTTTCGGAGTACGGATTACTGCGACTGGTTTCAGTTCTTCCATAATCTTCACCGGCAGACTGCGGCGGGGTTCTAAAAGCTTCATGTCGATATCAATCAGGCGGACCGGATCCCAGTCGGAATCATTAAGACCGGGCTGTGACCAGCCGGGCGTTAAGAGATTGGCATCTTGATACTCCCCGTCATTGATGCTGCTGGCCACTATATAAGATGCTTTAGCTTTCCAAGTTTCATCGGTAGCAATTATCTCCTTGGTGCCATCGGTGTAAGTTACTTCCAGCTCGCAGATAAAGGCAAAGCGATCGCCGTAGATTTCTTTTCGGTCGGGAGTCCAGGTAAAGCGGCCTTTGTACCAGCCATTGCCGAGCATAGCGCCGATGGCGTTCGCTCCCTCTTGGAGCGCTTCGGTTACATCAAAGGTTTGATACTGAATCCAGTTGTCGTAGCTGTTGCAGTAAGGGGTTAAGTACTCGTCCCCTACTCTTGCGCCGTTGATCTCAACTTCGTATAAACCCAGTCCGCTCACGTATAATCTAGCCTGCTTAATCGGCTGCGTCAGGTTAAACTCTTTCCGCAGCAGCGGATGGATCTCGTTATCTTCCCAGGCGGGGGTAATCCATTGGGCGGTCCAGGGCTCATCCAGCCTGGATGTTTCAAACCAAGCAGTGGAACTTTCCACTTCGCCCTGGTCGGTCCAGACCTTGACCTGCCAGTAGTATCTGGTTTTTGGTTTCAGATTCAAGTCTACGGTATAACCGATGCTGTCAATATCTTCCCTTTTTCCGCTGTCGTGGACGATTTCGATGAAATTAGGGTCAAGGGCCACTTTAACCGCACAGGCAAGCTGGGTTTTAGCGGTCTCCGCTTCCAAGACCCAGCTGAGACGGGGTTTGGCCATGGCAAAACCCAGGGGATTGACAATTCGATTGCACTTCATGCGGACAATGCGCATCTAAATCCGCTCCTTTCGGTATTATTCCGCTTTCGGATAAGCGGCGTTCGGCGGTGCGCCAAGCGCAACAATCGCGTCGGAAACCGGATTGGGCTGTTCGTCTCTAGCTCCCTCCAACAGTTCAGCAAGGACTTTGGCCTGCGGTGAATCAGGATCCGCTTCGAGCACTGCTTTCGCATTTTCAACAAAGAAGTAGGCAAAGTGATCTACTCCCGCATCGTTGGGATGGGTGCGGTCAATCTCGCCGCCTTGGATAGAGTGAAAATAATAGCTGGGGCTGGTATCTTGTCTGCCGTACTTTTCACAGAGCTCTTCATACCACTTCAGGGACGGAGCGTTTAAATCCACAAAAGCGATGTCGGTTCTGCCAGCTGCGACCTGCTCCTCCACAAACTTTCTGCCCATTTCGGAGAACTCCCTCAGCGTGGAAGACCAGCTATTGGTTTTTGGATCGTACTGCTCCGGTCGGTGGCGGTCAATGGGTCCTACTATAATCAACTTTGCCCCTTTGGAGCGGATGTACTCATAGTAGTGGGGGATATTATTGTAGTAGTTGTTAACGCCGTTTTCTTCTTTGTGGTTGTGGCCAAACTCAAAGTAAACCAGATCCCCCGGCTGGATCCGCTCTTTAAAGTTTTCGAAGTGGGGTTTGCTGCTGATGGTCTGCAGTCCGCTTTCGCCATGGTTGGATACGGCAAGATCTTTACCAAGATATTTCGGCAGCGCCTGGCCTACGCCCCCAAAGCTGGAAAGGGGGAAATAGGGCAGAGCTGCGGTTTGGTCGCAGACAGTGGAGTCCCCTAAAATCCAGAGCGTTTTGCCGCCTTTAAGCTGCTGAATCTCAACCGCGGCTAAAGCGGCGTTTTCGCCCAGAACCACGATGTTCAGCATTTTATCAAGATAAACCCCGGTTTTCTTGGAGTGGACATTCTGGATATTGACATTAAACTCATAGACCAGTTCTTCTCCCGCGGGAATCAGTTTTTCGGTTAAGTGGATGTGGCGCTTTTCCGAGAACAGAGTAATCTTGGCATCTTGTTCAGGATCAGCACCGGTAAGTGTTACTTTGACTTGATAATATGTGTTCGGTTCTACAGAAACCGCAAAGCGAATCGGCATGTCTGGTTCAGTAACTGCTACCGCGTTCTCAGTATTTTGAAGCACGATTTCTTGTCCTTCCTGCATGCGGAAACCATCGCTTCGCTCATCTTCAAGCCAGCCGTCACTGCCTATGCCTAAAAATCCGTAGCCCCGCTCTTCACTAAATTTAGTGTCAGCGGTTACGCCGTTAAGGCCAAATTTAAAGTTCCATGATTTTACGCTGCTGTTATTAGCCATTCTGCACTGCCACTCCTGTCTATCGTGTGATTGAGATGATAAGTATCTTAACTAATTTACGACTTTGACTAACCGTAATCCTCTTATTTCCGGAAAAAGCAAAACTCCTCCCGAATGGGAGGAGCGGCCTGGATATTTGGGAGAGTTAGCGTGAAACGCTGGACACAATTCTGGCTTTCAGCTGCCAATCTGCCGGATTGAAGCCCTCAGGCAGGGTGTAGTTGACCGGCATGGTATAATTTTCCTTTACCGGCACTAAATCCACCGCGATATTGCGGGTAACCATTTCGTATAGATTTCCTTGGGGATCAAAGACTTCAATTACTAAAACTGCGGTGCCGTCATAGTCATAGGATTTGATTAGTTCCACATCAACCAGTTTGGTAAGCGCTTGGTTGAAACCTGCGGAAACAATCTGGAGGGCGCTGTTGGATTTAACCGATACCGTCACCGGATTGCTGACTGCTCCGCCCAAATCCACCGCCTGCGCGATAAGCTCCTGATCCGGCACAAAATCAGCAACTCTTAAGACGCCGTCACTGCCAATGGTAAAGTTAGGATCCGCCAGGGGATTGCCATTGGCATCAAAGAGCTGGTAGGAAACAGTATTGCCAAGGGCAAGGGCGATGCCGTGGCGGGATCCTTCCACCAAAAACTCTACTTCCTGGCCGGCTACCACCAAGTCCGCGTTGGCGGTTAGAGTTAAGGAATCGACAGTTGGTTGAAAAATCCGGACATTATCTACGCTGGTGTTGGGCTCAAGCCTGATGAACGAAGCTCCCTGCCCAACATTGGCGTTGAGCTGGCGGCGGTTAACATTGGCGAAAACCTGAAGATCAGTCCGCTCACCTTCCTCGTTATAGCGCCACAGCAGCAGGTACATAAAGGAATCGGGCGCGCTGTACTTACCCATCAGCTCCAGATGGTACCACTGACCCGGTTCGATTTCGGTAATCGGTGAAAAGACGGTGCTGCCCGCCTGAACCGCGAGATTGTACTTGTCTCTTCTGGTGTTAGAGCGGATGCAGGTGCCCAACCGATCCTCGCTGCTCATGGGCGTAAAGCCTGCCCCCTCCTCATCAAAGCGGATATCCATGGACCATACCAAAAGCTCCATGCTGTCTTCCGGCAGACCCGGCAGATCCACGGCAGTTTCCGTGAACCAGTAGCTAGAGCCGTCAGGAGCACCTGGTTTCAGCGCAGCTCCCTTTAGGGGTGTTTCACAGTCGTACTCCACCAAAACCGGCCCGGCGCCGCTTACCAACCCCGCTGTCAGGCTCAACAACAGCAGGGTTAACCCAAACAGCCGCACTGCTTTTTGCATAGGTTTCCCACCTTTCCTTGTGATTAGTTAACTCCCAAATCATTCACTGCCTGATTAATAGTTATTCGGTAACGATGCAGTAGCCTTTACCGTCTTCAGTCCAGTGGGTTCTCAGCCCCAGCGCGGGAATAATGGCGCTGATTTCGCCGTAGAGCACACCGTCGATCAGCTCCGGCCAGTCATTGATAATCCCCGGCACACCGTTGACGTACATCTCAGAATCAGCCACCCGGGTTTGGACCACATTGTCCCCGTGTTTTACTGTCAGCTGCTTGGCTTTTTCATCAAACTGGTACGCTAAGCCCAATTTGTCAAGAAGGGGCAGCACCGGTCCTACCACTCCCACCATCCGGTAGGCATCTAAGCCGCCGCCAAAGTTCACCTGCTCGCCATTGATGAAAACAGCAACAATCTCTTTGGCCTGCTCATCGCCTAATCCGTCCGGGATCAGGCGGGGAAGCGGCGTGGGAACCGCTTTTTTGGCTGCGAAGATCTCGCTGTGAACCTGCGGCATAATCGTGGTTAAACCGCTGTCATCCACAAGAAACGGCTGCGACTCGATCGTCACTGCGGCCGGTTTCAAGCCGGGACGCTTCGCTGTGACGGTAATCTTACCCGCTTCCCGGGTTGAGCGGAGGAACACCCGGTTGGTCCCGCACTCGGCGTAGACATAGTGGACATCGTGGTTGAGATCCTTGATGCCGCTGTTGTAGCCCCCTAAGAACACAGCCGGACCAGAAACTTCAAAGTCAATCCGCTCGTAATCCAGGGGATGGACGCGGCCCTTGGCATCCACTACCTCCACATCAATAAAGGCAATATCCGCGCCGTCGGCCTGCAGGCCCTTGGGGCCGGTAACAGGTGTTAAGCGGATTTCTACCGGCTCATCCACAGTTTCGATGCGGTGGCGGGCTGCCTCCTTCCCTTCAGCATCGTAGCCCACAGCTTCGATCCAGCCGGGCTGCATGATGTTGATGCCGGGGAATTGGTAGAGAAAGACCTTATGGGGTTTATCGTCAAAGCCTACCGATCTGCCGTTGATAAACAGCTCTACTGCTCTGATGTGCTCTGAACCGATTGCATATACGGTTTTGTTGGTGGCGTCTCTTAAAGCCTTTTCACCGGTGTATCTGTGGGTTTTTGGATCTTTTAGTTCATAAACATAAGCGTTGGGGTCGGTTGGATAATTCCAGTGGCCCACCAGAAAGACTTCTGGTGTCGGGCTTTGAATCGCCTTGAACGCGTAGAATGACGGTTTTTTGATTCGCACCGGATCCACCCGGCCGCTCATGCGGCAGTTCTCGGTGGCCTGGAGCCTGCCGTGCTGGTTAGAGTCAGACCAGACCATGGCAGCGGCGGCTGAATAGTAAGGCTCAGGACTGTTGGCCTGCATTCTGCGGTAGTAGAACTCATAATAACCTTCCACATGATGGCGGATAAAGTCTTCCTGAGTCAGATCCCAGGCATCCATCTTGTCCTGCTTCTGGCCGTTGGCTCCGGTAAAGACATTGACGTAGTCGAAATCCGGGGGTGAAAAGTCGTCCCACACCCGCCGCGGCGACTCTTCCCGATGGTACTCGGTTTCAACCAGCGCCCGCTTGTCCCGGGTAATCTTGCCATTTTCGGTATAGCCTTCCCGGTCTCTTACACGGCGGCCGAGCATGGTGCCCACCCACTCGGAGGCATCGACTGCTTCCTGGTCTTCCAGACTGCGGCAGCCCATGGGTCTGCCGTGAGCGTCTAAGGCTCTGCGGAGCTCCACCATTTCCCGCATATGCTCAGCGCTGATGGCGTTGTTGCCCGCTTCCCAGAACAGGATTGAAGGGCTGTTGCGGAAATAGATGATCGTATCCCGCATCACCTCTACCCGCTGATCCCATCCCCGGCCGTGGGGTTCTCTTTCTTTATCGCAGGCAGGCTGCACTGCCACGATGCCGTATTTATCACCGGCGCGGATATCGCCCGGCTGGGCTGCAATGTGCATCCAGCGGATGTAGTTGGCGTTGCTTTCTCTGATCAGCTTCGCATCATACTCTTTCAGCCACTCTTGGGCAATTCCGATTGCCGCCCATTCATTGGTAGCTCTTTGAGCGTAGCCGGTGAGCCAGTAGAACTTATCGTTGATAAACACACCGCCGTCTCTACCGCCCCTTACCTCAAGCTTGCGGAAACCGGTGGTGATTTCCTGCGTATCCAGCACCTCATCTCCAGCTTTTAAGATGGAATAGACTTTGTACAGGTAGGGCTGATCCGGACTCCAAAGCCTTAAGCCTTCTACTCTGGCTTCAGCTTTAATCACGGTAGAATCCCGGGAGGAAATATCGGTCGGCGCCGGATTCTCTTCATAAGCATCCACCGGAACCACGGTTAAGTATTCTTCATCAGTATCCTGCGCTGCCGCGACATTTGTTATCGGTGAAGCAAATTTCGTAATCACCTGCTGCTCATGATCGACAAGCACCGCTTCGATATATAAGTCCCGATCCTGATTGGTTTCGTTGCGCACTTCCGCTTCAACGTGAATTACTGCGCTTTTTGCTTTGACATCGATATCGGTGGCGTACACATAAGCGCCTTTGGTTTTCAGATTGCTGTACAGCGGCAGGGTCTGGTAAATGCTGTTTTTGACATATAACCGCACATGTCGGGTGAGTCCCCCAAAGACCGGGTTAAAATCCCTGCTGTTCCATAAAAAGGGAATCCCAGTGTTGGACCCCGGTTCCGTACCCGGACGGGTTTCGTGAATAAACTCTTCAGCCCCGCGGGAGCTGGTGCTGTCAAGAGCAACTGCCAGCACATTTGGCTCACCGAATTTCACATGCTTGGTTAAATCAAAGCCAAAGGGAGTAACGCCGAACTCGTAGTAGCCTACCATTGTGCCATTTAAATACACGTAGGCTGCTTGGCGCGCGCCCTCAAATTCTACAAACACTTTCCTGCCAGCAGCTTCGACAGGCAGAGTGAATTGTTTGCGGTAAAACGCGAACCCCCGGTAGATGCCCACATCGCCTGCGTCATTGGCAATGCTGCGGAAGGAGTCCACATCATTGAAAGTGTGGGGCAGGCTTACATCCTCCCAGTGGGAATCATCGTAATCGGTCTCGTAGAACTGCCGGCCGTTTGTATCTACCACACCGGCATAAGCAGTTTTTAAAGGCCAGGTATTCTCAGTCGGCTTGTAAAACTTCCAATCTAAATTGAGATTGTACACGCCTCCCGGATCTTTAGGTATCAATTTTATCCCTCACTTCACTTCTTGTTATCCCTATCATATCACTGTCAAATTGGGATCTTAATTATAAATCTTGGGTTAAACATTGCAGTTCTTGTGGTTAAAGGCTGATCCTTCTGTTACAAGGTCTGCAGGTTTCGTTATGGCTTAGGTGGTAACTTATAAGCAGAGATTTAATAACGAAAGGAGCGGTAAAATTGGTTAGATTATTTACCCGCCATTATAAAAGACAAACCAGGCTTTTAGATGGATTATGGCAGTTTAAAACTGACCCAAACCGCATTGGTATTTCCGAGGAGTGGTTCAAGAATTTCCCGGCAGACAGCCAACCAATCGTTGTCCCCGGCTGCTGGAACCACGAGCTGGGACTGTACCACTACGAAGGGGCTGCCTGGTACTTTACTGAGTTTGAAACCGAGAGCAGCAGCATCAACCTGGTCTTCCACGGCTTTTATGGGCAGATCGAAGTCTATGTTGACGGCCAGCAGGTGGGCAGCCACTACGGCGGATTTGCCGGTTATGAGTGCTTGGTTACCGGCTTAACCCCCGGAAGACACAAACTGGCAGTGCTCACCGACAACACCCACAATAACCGCAACACCATTCCCTTGGCGCGGGTGGACTGGTTTCACTACGGCGGATTATTTCGCAGTGTCGAGCTGATGGAATTAAACGATGTTTGGATTAAGGATTATAAAATCGGCTACACTTTGGCTGAAGATTACCAGAGTGCAAAGCTGCAGATTGATGTTACCCTGCAGGCATTTGGCGAGTCGTCCCAGCAGGAAGTAAAGGTTTATGTAAATGATGAGCTGCTCTGCGGCGAAACAGTCACGGTTGACCATGAAGCTGAGGTTAAACTCTCCCATGTTTTGACGGATCTTAAGCTGTGGGATCCGGACAGCCCCAATCTGTATTTAGTGCGGCTGGAAATTGACGGTGACGATCTTGTGGAGCGGATTGGCTTTAGGGACATTAAAGTAGAGAACGGGAAACTGCTTCTCAACAACAATGAGCTGAAACTAAAAGGCATTAACCGCCATGATGATCACCCGGACTGGGGCTTTGCCATGCCCTTTAAACTGATGAAAAAGGACCTGGATATCATTAAAAACTTGGGCTGCAACACCATCCGCGGTTCCCACTATCCCAACGCTCCAGTTTTTCTTGATCTTTTAGATCAGGAAGGTATTCTGTTCTGGGAAGAAATCCCCATGTGGGGCTTTCGGGAGCATGCCTTAGCGGATCCCCTCACTCATGAGCGGGGCCTGTCCATGCATGAGCGGATGGTTAAGCGGGATTTCCACCACCCCTCGATCATCATGTGGGGTCTCCATAACGAAGTAGATACCAGAACCCAGGCGTGCTATAACTTAACCAAAGCCTTTGCGGATAAGATCCGCAGCCTTGATCCAAGCCGTCCCTTAACCTACGCTTCCTTCCATCCCTTTGATGACATCTGCTTTGAGCTAGTGGATATCATCAGCATAAACAAATACTTCGGCTGGTATGAGGATGAAACTGCCGACTGGGCTAAGTTTCTGACGGATTTCAAAGCTAAGCTGGCAGCAGCAGGTTTAGGCGACAAGCCCCTTGTCATCAGTGAGTTTGGCGCCGGAGCCCTTTATGGAGAAAACACCTTTGAGGGGCAGAAATGGTCTGAGAACTTCCAGGCTGATTATCTGGAATACACCATTGACTTATTCTTAAACGATCCTGATCTTGCCGGGATGTATATCTGGCAGTACTGCGATATCCGCTCATCGAAAGAGCTGGAAATGGGCCGCCCCCGCAGTTTCAACAATAAGGGAATTGTCAATGAGTACCGGATGCCGAAGGCGGCGTACTGGAAAATTAAAGAGCTGTTCAGCTAAATTGGAACAGGCTGGAGCCAAGCCTTGTGTTTGGCTTCAGTCTATTTTTTTGCAGATTTTCTTGACCACTTTGGTCGAATATTGTTATAATCAGATTAGACCACTCTGGTCAAGAAAGGAGGAAGCTGTTATTACCCAAGCATTTAATAAACTTGAACCGGAGAAACAGCGGCGAATTTTAGACGCAGCTTTAACTGAATTTACCAAATACGGCTATGTCAATGCTTCTACCAACCGCATTGTTAAAGAAGCAGCAATCGGCAAAGGCATGCTGTTCTACTACTTCAAAAGCAAGGAAGAGCTGTTTCGCTACTGTTTAGAGTACAGTCTCGACTATATTGCCGAAGCCTATGTCGCCAAACTTGATCTTGCTGAGCCTGATTTTATCATCAGGTTTACCAAAGCCGCTCAAACAAAGATGCAGGCTTATCTCGCCAATCCGCTGCCCTTTACGCTGCTCGCCAGCGTTGTGATCAAAAAGGAGACGGCGGAGCTTGTGCCGGATCTGCACCAGCGCTTTGACAAGATGATGGAACATGGGCTGCAGGACATGTTTGCCGGCATTGACACTGGCCTGTTCAGGCCGGATGTTCCACCGCAGCACATCATCAATCTTATCCGCTGGGCAGTTGATGGCTGGAGCCGCGAGATTCTCGCAGAATTGGAAAACGAAGACTTGACGGAGTTTAGGTGGGAACATGTTTTAGCTAATTTCGATGAATTTATGGCGACTTTAAGAAAAGTATTTTATCAGGAGGGGAACCATGGCGATTCTGCAGGTAAGTAATGTCACGAAGAAGTTTGGGAGTTTTACCGCCTTGGATGGGATCAATCTTGAGGTGAATCAGGGAGAAGTGTACGGATTTATTGGGCCGAACGGCGCGGGTAAAACCACGACTATAAGAATCTTACTGGGAATCCTGAAAGCTACTAGCGGATCAGCGCAAATCTTCGGCCGAGATGCCTGGAAAGATGCGGTGGGAATCCACCAAAGGATCGCTTATGTTCCGGGCGATGTGAGCCTGTGGCCGAATCTTACCGGCGGTGAGGTAATTGACTTATTTGTCAAACTACGAGGTTCAAATAATCAGAGCCGAAGAGAAGAGCTGATTAAGCGCTTTGATCTGGATCCTACGAAAAAATGCGGCACCTACTCCAAAGGAAATCGGCAAAAAGTTGCTCTTATCGCTGCTTTTGCCTCTGATGCAGATCTCTATATTCTCGACGAACCCACATCGGGGCTTGATCCCTTAATGGAAATGGTTTTCCAGGAGTGTGTCCGGGAAGTTAAAGCTCAGGGCAAGAGCGTGTTCCTTTCCAGCCATATCCTCTCGGAAGTGGAAAAGCTCTGTGACCGCTTAAGCATTATCCGGCAGGGCAGAATTATTGAGACCGGTTCCCTTGAGGAACTGCGCCACCTCACCCGCACTCGAGTAAGGGTCCAAACCGCGGAGCCGATTCCTAATCTCAAGGAGCTTGCCGGAGTTCATGATCTGGAGAAATTTGAGGGTGGAGCCTCGTTTCAGGTGGATGGGGATCAGATCGGTGAAGTTATCAAATATGTTAGTACCTATGGAATCATTACTCTCGAAAGCGCGCCTCCCACTTTAGAGGAGCTGTTTATGCACCACTATCAGGGAGAGGGGTGAGCTCATGAATAGAAATTTTTTCACAAATTATCGAACTCTAGCTGGGCATGTCTGGCGGCTGAACCGCGTCCAGATCCCAGTCTGGGTAGTGTCAATCGCCGCCTTTTCGGTAATCATGGCAGCGTTCCTGCCCACTCTCTTTCCGGAGGGACCGGAGCGGCAGATTATCGCCCAAACCATGGAAAACCCGGCTATGATCTCCATGCTCGGGCCGGGTTATGGACTCGCCAACTACCACATGGGCGCCATTATGGCCCATCAGATGCTCCTCTTAACGGCGGTGACAGTGGCAATTATGAACATCCTGATTACGATCCGCTGCACAAGGCGGGATGAGGAGCAGGGGCGCATCGAAATGATCCGCTCCCTACCCGTTGGCAAACTGGCCAATGCCGCGTCGGTGTTCCTGGTCTTAACCCTCACTAATATTGTCTTAGGGTTGACTGTGGGCATCGGCTTAGCGCTGCTGGGTCTTGAGGGCATGGATTGGCTGGGTTCTCTCACCTACGGTGCAGTCTTAACTGCAGCTGGAATCTTTTTTTCTGCCGCATCCCTCTTTTTCGCGCAGCTGACCGAAACCGCTCGAGCCGCATCCGCCTATTCATTTGGCTTTCTCGGTTTATCGTATCTTCTGCGGGCAGTTGGGGATATCGGCAGTGAACCCCTGTCGCTAATTTCACCTCTAGGTCTGGTGCTGCGCTCCCAAGTTTATGTTAACAACTACTGGTGGCCCCTGGTGGTCACTCTCTCAGCTGCTGTACTCGTAACTCTAGCTGCCTTTAAGCTCAATACCCTTAGAGATTTGGAAGCTGGATTTATTGCTGCCAAGCCCGGCCGAAAACACGCTTCCCCCCTGCTTCTGAGCCCCATGGGCTTAGTGCTGCGGCTGGAAAAAACCACCCTGATTGGTTGGGCTGTAGGATTATTTGTGCTCGGGGCTTCCTACGGATCAGTCTTTGGTGAAGTGGAGAACTTCATTGAAACAAGTGAACTGTACCAGCAGATGCTTCCCACTATTCCCGGATTTTCCTACCTGGATCTGTTTGTTGCCATGCTGCTGTCGATCATGTCCATGATTGCTGCGATCCCTGCCCTTTTGGTCATGCTCAAACTAAGAAGTGAAGAAAAGGCTAACCGCACTGAACATCTCTTAGCCCGGTCTGTTTCCCGAGCAAGGCTGATGGGAAGCTACACAGCAGTCGCCCTGATTACGGCCGCCATTATGCAGGTGGTAAGCGTTCTTGGATTGTGGACCGCAGCGGCGGCAGTGGTTGAAGACCCCTTTGCTTTAGGCGAAGTTTTAGCAGGCGCTTTGGCCTATGTGCCCCTCATCTGGATTCTCATCGGCCTTGCTGCAGCTTTAATTGGCTCTGCACCTGCCAAAGCTGGCTTAACCTGGCTTTACTTGGGCTTTACCTTCTTTGTAATGTTTTTTGGCAAGATGATGCAGCTGCCTGAGTGGATGGCAAAGCTTACTCCCTGGGGATATATTCCTGATGTGCCCCTTGAGCCAATCAATAGCGGCAGTCTAATCTTAACCATTCTGGCAGCCGCAGGGTTGATCGGAATTGGACTGTATGGATATGGAAAGCGAGATATTTACGGATAAAAAAATGGACTCCACTTT
>DURM01000017.1 GCA_012837335.1 Bacillota bacterium | reverse complement strand
TTTTTCTCACCAAACACAAACAAGCTGCTTTCAGAAAACACTTAACCCCCACCAAGTGCAGACGATCTGTTGGAGTTTAACTAATGCAAAAGAGCTAAGCAGATTCGCCTAGCTCTCTTTCGTTCATTTTGAGTCTTGCGATCAACAGGTCATTCTGCAGGACAATTTTCGAGTATTCCTAGCAAAATGCCTCCCAGCATTCGCTGCCCTCTCTCACAAAAGCAATAAATTGATCCAGTTCCGCATGGGCTGCAACAAATTGTCCGCCTTCATAGACTCTCCGATCATTAACATTTACCCAGCTGCCCTCCGGAAGATACACTTGTCGCTCTGTCTGCCCTTGTTTGACAATCGGGGCAAATAGGATATCTTCCCCAAACATATACTGATCATCGAGCGTGTAGCAGATTTCATCATCAGGATATTCAAAAAACATGGGCCGCATAATCGGGGCACCGGTTTTACTGGCAATGTCCATGTATTTGTGGATATAAGGCCTGAGCCGCTCCCGTAACTCAATTAAATCCCGCAGAATGGAGTAAACCTTCTCACCGAAGCTCCAGATCTCGTTTGGCCCGCCGCTGGGTTCTTTAAGGTTCGGATTGGGAGAACCCTGGGCTTGAGTCCGCCTTCTTGAGCCATGGAGCCTCATCACCGGGCTGAACACGCCAAACTGGAACCACCTTACAATCAATTCCCGGAAATACTCACTTTCAATATCTGCGCCCCAAAAACCACCGATATCGCTGTTCCACCAGGGAATACCGCACATCGCCATATTTAATCCGGTTTTCACACTCATGCGGAGCGCTTCAAAGGTGGAGGGAATATCGCCGGACCAGACTAAAGCCCCAAACCTCTGGCTTCCTGTGAAAGCTGCTCTAGTGAGCAGAATGATCTCCTCTTCCCCCGCATCTTTTAGCCCATCGTAAAACAGTTGAGAATAATAGAAGGGATATAAAAGTCCGACTTCTAAGCCATTTCCCAAATATAACCGGAGATTATGGAAGTGGACAGGCCTGATTTCCGGCTCCGCTTCATCGAGCCAGAAGGAAGCAACGCCTTTCTCCAGGTAGTTTTCGCGCACCTTCGACCACACATATTCCCTGGTTTCGGGATTAGTGGGATCGATATATGACTGGGCTCCGTGGAAGGGAAACACTCCGGGCAGACCTATTTCGGTGCGCACCAGCAGATTGCGCTCATTCATGTAACGCCAGTTTTCGCTGTTCTCATTAATGGTAGGCCAGATCGACACAATTGGCTTGACTCCTTGGCTCAATAGCTGGTCACACATTGCCTTGGGATCAGGCCAATACTGGGGATCAAATTTCCAGTCACCCTGCTCTGTCCAGTGGAAAAAATCAATTATCAGCGCAGACAGAGGTACGCCCCTCTTTTTATACTCCTCAGCTATAGCCAGCACTTTTTCCTGAGATTCATAGCGCAGCCTGCTCTGCCAAAAGCCCGACGCCCAACTGGGAAACTGAGGAGGATATCCCGTTAAGTCCGCGTATTTCTGCATTACTTCGGCAGGAGTATCGCCAGCTATAATCAGGTAATCAATCTGTTTGCTTGATTCTGCTTCCCAAAGCGTATGGTTGGTGGTAAGCTCACAACGCCCGATCGATGGATTATTCCACAAAAATCCATACCCCCGCGATGAATAAACAAACGGAATAACTGATTTGGTATTTTTATGGATCAGCTGGCTGGCAGAGCCTTTTAAATCAAATAAATCGTTCTGTTCCTGCCCTAAACCATAAAAATGCTCATCGGGATATGGCTCAAAGATGACAGTGCAGCGGTAGTTATCCGCACCAACATGGAGATATTCCCGGTAGCCACTGAAAAACACCATCTCCGAACGCTCCGCCAAGAGCTCCCTGCCGTGTTTGTAATACACTACTTTACCGCTGTCATAAAGCTCAGCACTAATAATACCATTGGTGATAACTGCCCGGTCTTTCTGGAGTTTTGTCTCAACAGGCACAGGATCCTGCGGCAGCAGCGTCCAGTCCTCATCCACCAGTCGTCCGCTGCGGCTGGAGCGAAAGCGAAGGATGTCTCTGCCAAAAGGCTCAATCACCGCAATCTCATCTCGCCTGCGAAGGATAATTTTGTCGTCTTTAACCTGTAAAATTCCCATGTTCCGCCTCCTTTTCCACTGATTAAATCTTTATTCATCATCAATACGGGAACCATTTACGGTTTGCCCAAATTGTTATAAACTTCCACCCGTTCATGTTAAACGCATCCTAAATTAAATAGCGGCGCAGATTCGCCCTTATGTATTCGTTCTCCATTATTCAAAATCTTCCTTTGATACAGCGTTACAAAAAGCCCAGCTCATTGTGGAAAAAACAAGCTGGGCAGTTTACAGTCTAATTTAATTCATAATTAAATGGGGTTACAGGCAAACCGCTGTCATTGTATAAAGTGCAGGTGCAGAAATTGGTGAAACCGTATCTTACTCCGAAAGGACTTTCAATCTCATCGCACCAAACTTCAACTTGGTTCCAATCAACAATCCTCGCTTCTGCGTCTTTATAAACACCATCCTCACCGCAGAGCATAAAGCCTTGGACCCGGTCACCTTTGTTAATTAATTTGCCGTTAACTTGATCAAAGATGATGATTGCTTTTTTGCCCTCAAATTGAACATCGGATACCACAGGGCTGTCCGCGACAATATCTTCATTATATAAGTACTTCCGAGCTAAGAGCACCAGCCTCAAGCTAATGTCTTTTTTATCGGTGGGGTGAATATCCCCGTCCCCACCGGCATCGATGCCTACTGCCAGATAGGTATTATCCAGTTTTTGCGTTACATTAAACTGCGCTTGGCGGATAAAGCCCCATTTAAACTGGTCCCCGCTGCGGTTAACAAAGGGAAGCTGGACAATAAAGAAAGGAAGCTTTGGATCTTCAAACAGTGCCCGCCAGTTCGCAATCATTACCGTCAGCATTTTTTCATAGATGTGGTGCTGAAAATCATCGGATTCACCCTGGTACCATAAAACGCCTTTCAGTCCAAACGGTGCAATGGGTTTCAGCATGGTATGGAACACCCCGCAGGGGCGATAGGAATAATACTTGCCAAATGGCTCTAAAGGTATCTTTGTGCCGTTTTCCTCAATGTAAGTGGTTATTTGCTCTACATATCTCTGCCACTTAGCTGCGTACTCCGCCTCATCGACCTTGCTAACCTTTTCCGCAAATTCCTCATACAGCTGATAAAGCTCAGAATGCTCGGCCATTACTTTTTCATCAATCCAGCAGGCAGCAGATTTGCCGCCCCAATTGCAGTTGATGATGCCGATGGGAATGTTTTGGCTTTCATAAATATCCTTGGCAAAGTAATAGCCAATTGCCGAAAAGTTTTTCACATTCTCAGGAGTGCATTCTCGCCAGGATGTTTTATCCTTGATTTCCCAAATCCCCAGTTCTCCATTTCCACCAACAAAGAGATCCGCATCCTCATAGTGGCGGCACGGCACATCATAGAGACGGATTTCCGGATACTCCGCCTGCTGAAGATCCTCTGCGGCTGTATCCATCAGCCTTAACGGCATCAGCATATTCGACTGTCCGCCGGCTAAGTACACATCTCCCACCAGGATGTTGTCTAGGATGATTTCCTCCTCACCGGAAGCAATCCTCATGGTCAATGGATTGTCGGAATTGTGGATCGGTAATGGTTCAAGGATCAGTTCCCACTGGCCATTTTCCACAACAGCCTGCACCTGCTGGTCAGCAATCGACACAGTAACTAGCTGTCCTTCAATGCCTTTACCCCATACCTTAAGGGGCACGTCGCGCTGCATTACCATATTTTTTTCAAATACACAGGCGATTTGTAGTTGATTGTTTGACAAGGTTAATCTCACTTCCCACTTGTGTTTTTTCCGTTTATATCTCACTACGCTGTAATTCGTTATTTTTTTCCCTAACCCTCTGATAGGTGATTCACATAAAGGAAAAAACCAGCTTGTTGGCTCTAACTACTTAAATTTGTAATTTTGATTACAGGAAGGAATTTCACCCCTAAAACAGAACCTATACTGTCAAACAATTTAGCTGCGGAGTGAAGAGCATGCGAGTAATCTGGCACGCCAATATTGACACATTTTTACAGGAATCACTAGCGTATTTAGAACAAGATGAAGCCCTCAACAACCTGATGCTGGGAATTTCCTTAAGGATCCAAAAAGAACCAAACTATTATCCCCAGGTAGAGAAGGTTACTGTCCATAAGAATGGAGAACTGGTCTTGGCTGCGCTTATGACTGTGCCAGAAAAGCTGATTATCTACGGCGCAGGCGATGTAAATGGCGAAGCGCTGGAAACTTTAGCAGATAGCATTCTGGAGCGGAAGCTAAATCTACCGGGAGTAATCGGTCCCAAGGAATGGGCGCAAAAGTTTGCAGATATTTGGAGTTCCCGCACAAACTGTCCTGTTCGGTTAGAAATAAATCTGCGCGTTTATAAGCTCTGTAAAGTTAATCCTGATGTTATCGGTGCCGGACGCCTCCGGTCTGCAGGCTCTGACGATGTAGAGCTTCTCGCTCGATGGATCGCAGAGTTTCAGAAGGACACCGCCCTCGAACCCAATCCCGATTTGGAAAAATGCCGATTGCTGGCTGAGAGGTTTACTTCTGGAGAACCGCGAGTGTTTTTCTGGGAACACAATGGAAAACCAGTTTCAGTTGCTGCTAAAAGCCGGTCAACCAGAAATGGTGCGACAGTCAATCTGGTCTATACGCCCAGAGAACTGCGGGGGCGGGGCTATGCCTCAAGCTGTGTAGCATCTCTCAGTCAAATGCTTTTAGATTCTGGCTACCAGTTCTGCAGTCTTTTTGCAGATTTGGACTATCCGACCTCCAACAAGATTTATCAAAGCATAGGCTACAGGCCTGTTGGTGATTTCGGCCAATACCGATTTGAAACAAGATCATAAGAAAAACAAAGCCGCCAGTACTGATTTGTTAGTAATCAGCAGCTAAGGCGGCTTTTCTATTTATGTTTCCAGCTAATCCATTAATCTTGCAGCTTCCCGCTCACACTCTTCAGCGGTCTTCAACAGCTCAACAATCTCCTGCCTGGAAACAGCTTCAGTAAGATCAGTTTTTGCTTTCGTTTCAAAAGCTCTCTGCCAGCATTCAAATCCAGTTTTATACAAACCAGCCAGATCTTTTAGGCCATACTTGTCAAAGAATCTCCATGCGTAATGCTTCAGCGCAGCATAGGTTCCTAAATAATACTCCATGTTCCAGGAAAGGTCAGGGTTGAAATCAGCTTCAAAATGTTTGATTAGAGCCGGATAAGCGGCCAATCCGCTCGGGTTCGGACACCAATCATTACCGTTTAGATGAGTCTTTGCTAGTTTTAGGGTATCAGCAATAGTCTCATCCTGTGATTTATGATTCCTGCCGGTAACAGCCAGCACACTAAGAATAGGGATTTCTCGTTTCCCGAGCTCATTATAATCCATTTGTCCTCCTCTGCCGGCAACGTCAAGTACAGCTAACTTCTGCAGCTGATCATCATAACCGATGATCAGTCCCCATTCAGGAAGTCCAATATCCCACCCGATAACAGCTATCCCCATATCAATTGAACTTTTAACCAGTTCAACGGCAGCAAGGCGCCGCTCTTCTGCGATATCATCCTGATTCCACAGCCGCTCTACGTATTGGCAGGATAATCCGCCGCTTTCCACCCATGGCTTCTGCTGCTTAAAACTCCACATACTTGTAGCACTAGGACATAACTCTGGGTCAACCCACATCCGAAAAGCAAAGCCACTCGATGCCACAATATCTTCGGCTAATTCATGATAAGGACTGTGCCTTACCGCTGCAGATAAACACTTAGCAAATGAAAATAGATAGCCGGTAGTATCTCCAACACCTTCCCAGCTGATATTCAGCTTTTTCATACTCCACTCTCCCTGGTTAAATTTGAGAATCAGAAAATTTATTCTTCCAAGTGTTTTGAAATCCTGCAGAAAAACACTTGCATTTCCAAAATCACTGTGATATATTTGTATCAAAGAGTGATGTATTTATCACATTGCAGGGAGGTCAAGAAATGTCGAAGAATGCACTTAACTATATCGGTTTCCTTGGATTTCTGGGCTTTACTGGTTTTCGCTACTTTAAAACCGGTGAACCAACAGAGCTGTGTGGATTTGCTGCCTTTTCGTTCTTCGCGTATTTCTGGATCGCAAAGCTGAGCATCAGCATTCCCGATGAGCGCTACTTAGAAAACGTTCAGAAAGCTAAAGCTTTTATCGGCAATGTGGCTCTGGTGGAAATGGCAGTGCTATTTGTGCTGTCTGTGCTGTTATCCCAGTTTATGGAAGTGCTCATCTTCGGAATCGCAGTTGTGTTTTCATCGCTGGTCCTAGGTTACGCGATCAAACTATATCAATTGGAAGAAAAGTGATGCAGGATGTCTAAGTTCATTTGTCATCTAAAGAAATACCGGCAGCTGGCAGGTCTGACTCAAGAGGATCTAGCAGAAAAAGTGAAGGTAAGAAGGGAAACTATTGTCCGGCTTGAAGCGGGTAAATACAATCCATCGTTAAAGCTGGCCATCGATATTTCCAGAGCAGTTAATGCTCCAATTGAGGAGATTTTTGTTTTTGAGTAACTGCATTTCGCAAAACCACCGCCAAGGTGGTTTTGTTATTTTATATATCACTCTTTGAGGTTAACATAAAATCATATGACATTCTTGACGCATTATGTTATTTTTAGTATCATTAGATTGCCTAAGGGCATAATATAGATTGAAAGGAGGCCAAACATTGAAGGAACTTTCAACCACAACGCTTGCTAGAACCATAAAAAATAAGCGCGAGGAAAAAGGATTAACTCAGGAAGGATTAAGCAATCTTACCGGAATTAATAGGGCCATAATCAGCCGCATTGAAAGAGAAGACTTCATCCCATCTATATATCAGCTTCAAGCCCTTGGTAGAGCTCTTGAATTCGATATCACATCGATGTTTTTAGAGACCCAAGAAAACAACGCATTCATTGCGCTTAGAAGCCAAGCTTTGAGTGAAAAAGAAAAAGAAGGTGTAGAAAGGCTTTTCAAGATGATGATAGTCCTAAGACAGCAAATACTGCTGAGGAGGAAGTTTGAAAATGAGGCTAGACAGAATCCATGATGAGCTTCAAATCGCATCCATAAAAAAGCTAGCCGAAGAAAAGCGGTGTGCTTTGGGCTTTGTTGGTGCAACCCCAATTGCTAGCGAAATCTTTAATATTCTGGACAAATTGGAAATAATCCTCTTGGAGTATCCGATAGAGTCAGATAGGGAACAGCCATCTTTTTGTGCCGCCCTAATGTATTCCAAACAAGGCGAAGAGGAGCTAGTCTTCATTGGTCTGAACACTGCGATCTATTTCGATAAACAGATTTATGCAATTGCCCATGAACTTTACCACTTCTTCACTAAAACGGGTTCCCAATTTGGACGAGTAGACAGGGAAGACGATCTGGTCGAAGTTCAAGCAAACTACTTTGCAGAAGAGTTTCTTTTACCTGAGCGAGCCTTGACGAACACCATTATTGAGGAGTTCAAAAGTTCTTCGCTTCGGAATCTAAAAATGAAAACACTGCTCCGATTTATTGCGCGACTGCAGTGTACCTGGTGGCTCCCATACGATTCGATAATCGCAAGACTAAAACAGATAAATGCAATTAATGAGAATCAATACCTAAGCTTGTTCAGCATCGACCCTAGGGATATGAATGGGGAATACGGAAAAGTAGGTCTAGCTATGAATAAAGAAATTTTCATTAAGCTAAATAGTGCTAACCATAACATCAATGCATCTCCGAAGAGTATCGAGATAATCGTGCGCAATTTCGAGAACAATCTGATAGACGAAGATGACTTTGCCGATATTTTAAGCGTTTTCGAAAAACACCCAAGTGATTTTGGGTACGATTACACCGTTTCTGAAGACGATTTAGATGAATTTGATTCCTTTTTCAACGGGAGGTAGTTCATGTTTGTTGATCTATCGTCCGAGAACCCAGCTCTAGAAAGTATTTTCGATGATCCCACCAGATCGGCGTCCACCAGCTAGGAAAGCTTTTGATTTTCAGCTGTTTCAAAGTATTTGGCTAGACCCGATTTTCAACGCATTCCCCAAATTAGCTATACACGAAGCTGTCTATGATGAACTTATTTCACCATCAGTAGAATCGTATGTTCAGGAAAAATTGCAGGCTGTTCCGCCCCGCTTAATCATTCATAGCGATTCAACCTTAAACAAAACCGAAAAAATGTTGCGTGTCTCTATCGAAAAAAGAATCTACCCTTTAACTAAATATGATCCAATATTAGACAATAGAGACGACAGAGGCGAGGTAAAAACTCTCGCTTACATCGCAGTCAAGGAGCTTATTTATTACCTTTACACAAAGAATCTCAGTGATAAGCAAGCCTTAAAATATTTATATAGATATCAGTATCATTTAACGAAGCGTGAAAAACTAACTAATCCCAACTGGAATGAGTTCGTTGACGATATGAACGACCTGTACCAAGCGTTTCTAAAAAATAAGTAAGCTCCCCCACCTTTTGGCAGGAGAGCAGATATTTCCACTTATTTCTTTAATTCCCAATAGCAGCGCTTCGGAGAAACAATCTTCTCTTCTTTTTTAAGCTTGTTCATAGCCTTATCAACTTCTTTTTTATCTAGGCCGGTTGCTTCCACAACTTGTCCAGTTCTTACCGGCTCTTCCGCTTTCTCAAAGAACTCTAAAACAGCTTGATATGCATCCATCAAAAATTCCCTCCTAGATTCTATGTATACATCAATTTTAACCTATATTTGATTCTATGTCCAGACTTATTAGGAATGTTTATCAATAATTCCGTCTGCTTAGATAACCATAGCTTTTCCAATCTGGATTAGCAGTATCCTCCGCTGCCTGAGGTTAACCTGCCACCTTCTGCTGTTAATCACATGCTTTGCCATCTGTCATCAGCTCTTATCCTAAAAAGTTGATGACAATACCTATAATACCTTAATTATCATCGTCAGAACTAAAATTTAACTGTTCCTGGGTGTACTCGCGCAAAATCTCACTCTTCCGCACCCTGCTGGATTGAATCTCTTTCACAAGTAATCTGCGGCCTTCATCGGTAAGTCCTGCTATTTCAACCCTGCTGCCTATAACATGCCTTTCATATTTAGCTTTCTCTTCAAGGTTATCCAGCACACTCCCGAACCACTTTTTCGCTTCACGGATCAAGTAGCGCTTGGTATCGCGGCAGCGCCAAATATCCCAAACTATTACAGCTCGCTTCCAAACCTGTTCTAGATCAATAACCATCGGTTCTTGGGTCAAGATCCTAGGTATGCTCGCCATCAAAGAAGTCCTAAACCTTTCTTGAAGCCTAATTTTTGCTTCTTTATTCGGGGTTGACACGGTAATATCAACCGGAATCAAATCCAACAGCGGCTGGGCTCTGCCCTCCAAAACTCGCTTAGCTCCACAAAGCTCAGGATTATCGAAGCAGGGAGCTTGTCCAAAATTAATATACACTCCATCGTCTTTTTGAATCAGTCCCCAAGTATCAAAATCATTGGCAGTACAAGCTGCTTGTTCAATTGCTACAGTTAGTTCATGAAGGGTTACGCTAAGTGGCTCCCTGTCATCATCATTAACAACATAAACAAGATGGCTTGACCACTTATCTTTACGCAAACCAGCCGCAGCATCCCGCAGAATATCTCCCTGCATTACAAGCAGTCCAACTGCCTGTTTTGTTGGTTTGATCGAGTCTAGACCAAAACCACTTTTTTTACACTCTACCAGCACAAATTGATCTTCTCCGGAGCGTTTCAGCATCAGATCTGGTGCAACCGATTGATTGCTTCTAATACCCTTCTGACGCAATTTTTCTGCAATTTCCTGGCTCAAAGTCAGTTTAGGACTGATCCAATGCGCTTTAAACCCAGCATCATGTAAAATCGGCGTTATTCTTCCTCCGGCAGGCTGCGGTAGTGATAACCACAGCATGAGATTAAGTTGAAAAAGAGGATCGCCGATCAAATCAGTCATCAGGCTCACTCCTTTCGCCAACCAAATGATGCCTGATAATATCCTGATACAAAACATCACCAACATAGACCTCAATATCCGGTTCCAGCATCTTCTGGATATTGGTAACCAGCCGATGAATTGTATTACCACAGGTACCTTGGGGTAGGACAGCAATAAACCGGGATGGAGTCATCTCTAAGTAAATCTCCTGCCACAAGTGCAGATCTAAACCGTAAATATGAACCAGTTTCTCATTAATCCAAATCGGATTTCCCCAAAAGCGAAACGGACCATGCCCCCGCTCAAATGTATAATCTATAAAATGATGGAACTTCATAAGCAGCAGCGGCTCATTAAATACAATTGTAACAGGCACTCCCCGCAGCTGGTAAACCTCTCCGCCTACCGACAGATGATTCTTTTCTGCTCCAAACCACACCGTTTCTTCCAAATATCCAGTTATTGCTCCATACTTGTCACAGACATCAAGAATCTGCTGGCGGTGGTCTAAGAAGTTGTTGCTGCGGTTGGTCACCTTGCCGTCATAATAAAAGTCATGACCACCAGCGCCGCTTATAGCCGGAAGTCTCAGTGCATTAATTGAATTAAAAGGCTTGAATATTTTCTGCAGCTGAGGAAGTATCTCATAAAGCTTGGACTTAGGCATACCTAAATTTGCACTGCCGCTTTCTAATTCAACCAGCAGCTCATCTAGATCATCCGGAGATTCTATGTGCTCATCGACAGTTTGTCTGCTGTGAAACCGATCCTGAAAATCAAAGCTGATTCTAATGTAGCGGTGGTCTTGGTGACTGGGAACAATCCATGACTCCCAGATATTCTTAAACATAATTCCGGACAGCCACAATTGGTCTAGATAAACCGAACCTCTAACCAGCTGCGACACAAACTGATCTGACTGATCAGTCTTTTGAGCTGTGTAATACAACCAAAAGCGACCGCTGATTTTTTCCAGATAACCCTGTACTTCCCCCCAGTTTGAACGGACAATCAGAGTTTCTTCATCAATTTCATCCACATGACATAAACCTCTCTGCTCAGAAAAGATATCAAGGGAATTGATCCTACTGCTCCCGTTGTCAAAAAAAGTTTCAATTACATAGGTCTTTAGAAGCGGTGCTCTAGTCTTTTTCGCATCAATCTCTGTACTCCTATCTTCTGAGTAATCCATCAGATACTGAATAAGTCCATCTCTGGTTCTTACCTCTTTCAACCCAGTCACCTCCTTGTCCTTATTTCAATTATTTTAGCGAACCAAGTCATGTTTTTACATAATTTTATCACACATTTTACAATGTCACAAACGCCATTTATCCCGAATACATTGAACTCCCACTACTATTCCCCTTCATCCACAGTTTTACAGCACATGTGTTTGGTTTATAGAGTTAAAATCACAGCTCTCTTTACCAAGACAGCTGTGATGTTAGCTTTATGGGAATAAATCAAACCCCGCATTAACTCCGATCCGGAAGCTCGGTTTAACTGTTCCGGAGGTAGGAAAGATCATATCGATTACCACTTCACTCGGTACAGACAGCCTATTTGTAGCTCTTAGCTGAGTTCCCATCGTAAAGCGGAGAGCAAATGCGCTGTAGGAAGATCCGTCCACAGAATCGAGCGGAAAGATATAGCCTACCCCTGTGCCGATATATCCGGTGGATGAGCGCTGCACGCCGTTAAAGGCAAACATCATTTCCCGAGTTGGTTCGAAATCAACATCAATCGTCATCAAGCCATTGGTCAGCAGTGAGCTAAAAAATGTGCTGATCATAGTCAGTGGATTCGAAGGTTCTGATGCCAAAGCAGCCGGTGATGTTTGCGTTTGGGATTGGCTGGTTTTCGGCTGCGATTGTTCAAGTGATGGCGTTAACCTCAGACCTAAGCTGATCGGCCGTCCTTCAATGCCCTCACGCTGAGTCAGCAGTGTGCCGATTCGGAAACCCAATGTCGGGGGCACTACCGTGACTGTCATGGTTGCCGGCGGACCGGAGCGGGTTGTGCCGCTGATTCCCCGCACAGTTATGGTTGCTGTTCCGGGCTGCAGTCCTGTCAGCACTCCCTTTTCATTAACTATTACTTTTGCTTCATCGCTGGACACATACAGATAGTCCGGATCGGCAATGGGACGCCCTAAATTATCCAGGGCATAGGCTACAATCTGATGGGAAGCACCTAAGTTCAAGCGAATTTGATTCGGCGAAAGAAATACCTGGTCGATTGGCCGCTCCACGACCTGGATATCTGCTGGATATAAGTAATTTAAGAGGTTGTCGATCTGCGCCGGTGTATCAGTAGCTTTTGCCGCATCTACCATGGCAGAACCAACTAAACTAGTTTCACCATCAACCAGCATAAAACGCTGCACTCCGATTACCACAGTATTCTGCAGCATCGCGATTGATCCAGTAATTACCTGATCAATCTGATACTGCCGCAGCAGTAAATCAGCCTGCTCGTATGGAGAAAGCTGTGCTAAATCGATATCGGGAGCTAACACTTTCTCATATAAAGTGATCTCATCGAGTACTTCAAACTGCCCATATTGAACTAACCGTGATGTCACTCCCAAAGCTACAATCCGAGAAATACTCACTAAATCCGCTTTCCCAACCGCAACCGGATCCATGAGGTTTCCCTGGCCATCATAAGCTTGCAGATTAAGCACGGCTACTTTTTCTTGAGCAGATACACTGCCTGCAGCAACAGCGCAGATCAGAATGGATAATATCAAAAGTTTGACATATTTCCCCATTATCTCACCCCTCTCACCGCTTAAATTCTCCACAGCATCCTTTCATCCTCTGCATTAATCCAAAACTTTCTGTCGTGGTTAGTATATGCTTCGCAGTAAGCCCCTGAAAATGGGCATACAAAAACCGACAGACTAGCAAGCCTGTCGGTTTTTGTGAAAGTAGTGTCACTAGGCGCCGCGTAAACTGACTCCGTCTGAATACTCTAACGAGCAATCTGTTGCCAAGGAGTTCAGCTACACGTTTCCTTTGTGGGTATATATTTACTTCGCTCTCTGTTTAAATATTCCTGCATCTCAAATCTATTTTGCCAATATTCATGCCATTATATTCTTCTGTCTGATAATTCT
>DURM01000016.1 GCA_012837335.1 Bacillota bacterium | reverse complement strand
CGGACTTTTAATCCGGGTGTCCCGCGTTCGAGTCGCGGATGGCTCACCACGCCCCCATCGTCTAGCGGCCTAGGACACCGCCCTTTCACGGCGAAGGCACCGGTTCAAATCCGGTTGGGGGTGCCATTGCTTAAAAACTCTTTCCAGTAACTGGAAAGAGTTTTTTTCATAACGGAATATCTTCCCTTGTTTTGGCGAACACTAGTCAAAAACGGAGGGAATAATTGTGAATAGAACTTGGATTGCCATTGTTGTTGCGGCACTGATAATTGGCGGTGCGTGGTACCTAAACAGCCGCAGAGGAGCTGTGACCTATCAGGACGGAACATACGAGGCGAGAACAGCAGAGGACGCTCACGGCAATTATGGCACAATTGAGATCAAGATTGAGAATGGAAAGATCACTGCAGTTGATTTTGTTGAATACGGCAGTGACGGAAAGCCTAAAGGCGCTGATTACCCCTGGCAGCAGGCGGTTGAAGCGGTTCCCGAATATGAAAAGCAGCTGATTGAAAAGCAGAACCCTGACAAGGTTGACACTATTTCCGAAGCGACTGGGACTGGCGAGATATTCAAGGAGGCAGCTAAAGAAGCTTTAAAGAAAGCAGCGGGATAAAAAAACAAGGCTCCTAATGGAGCCAAGTATCTATACTCTGGAGCGGATGACGGGTCTCGAACCCGCAGCCCTCGGCTTGGGAAGCCGATACTCTACCAATTGAGCTACATCCGCCTGACAACAATATTGTACCACAACTCTATGAAAAGACAATTCTTGACGAACTGATCTTCGGGTGGTATAATTAGTTTTGGTTGTGCGCCTATAGCTCAGAGGATAGAGCACCGGCCTCCGGAGCCGGGTGCGCAGGTTCGAGTCCTGCTAGGCGCGCCATTTTGAAGCTTAGTACCGTGAAACAGTGAGATGTTTCACGGTTTTTTTATGCAGGAAATGCGGGGAATATGCAGAAGCAAGTAGCAATAAAATGCAGCAAGGAGGAGATCGATGTGTCTGCAAGGATAATTGATGGCAAGCGAATTGCCCAAGGCATTCGCAGCGGCCTTGCTCAAAAAATCCTGGAACTGCTGGCCGAGGGCAAAGCTAGACCTGGTTTGGCGGTAGTGCTGGTTGGAGACAATCCAGCTTCACGCTTGTATGTCAGCATGAAGCAGAAGGCCTGCCAAGAGGTGGGCATCTATTCAGAGGAGCACAGACTGCCTGCTGATACTACTCAGGATAAGCTCTTGGCTTTAGTTGATGAGCTCAACCATGATCCAAAGATACATGGAATTTTAGTGCAGCTTCCGCTTCCGGATCACCTAGACGAAGAAGCGGTTATTATGCGCATCAGTCCGGATAAGGATGTGGATGGATTCCATCCGATTAATGTCGGGAGATTGTGCATTGGAACCAAAGCATATGTTCCCTGCACTCCAGCGGGAATTATGAGAATGCTTGATGAAATCAACTTCGATCCGGCCGGAAAAAAGGCGGTTGTGATTGGACGCAGCAACATTGTCGGCAAGCCGGTGGCTCAGTTGCTCCTTCAGCGAAATGCAACCGTCACTATCTGCCACTCAAGGACGAAAGATCTGATTGCTGAGTGCAGGCAGGCCGATATCCTAGTGGCAGCGGTGGGACAGCCGGAGATGGTGAAAGCTGATTGGGTCAAGCCTGGCGCTGTTGTGATTGATGTCGGCATCAACCGGCGGGGTAAAAAGACAGTCGGCGATGTTGACTTTGAAAATGTTAAAGAAGTAGCTGGGTGGATAACACCGGTGCCGGGCGGAGTTGGTCCCATGACTATTGCGATGCTGCTGACAAATACAGTATCAGCTGTACAATAAGATAGACCAGAGACGCTTCCGATCATGGCAGGCGTCTTTTTTTCGCAGGAGTTCTATCAGGCTTTCAAGAATATATGATTAAGTTAATATATGTAATTATCGAGGAGTTCATCCAATGATTAAATTGCTCGAACGTATAGGTGAGGTTGCTAGGCTGATTTTCGAAACAATCTACTACATAATTCGTGGTGATGTTGAAGTAAGAAGCACTGCCAAACAGATGGTGGAGTTAGGGGTAAGATCGATCCCATTGGTGCTGGTTATAAATGGATTTACCGGTATGGTGTTTTCTCTGCAGGTGGCTCAGGAATTGAAATCTTTTGGTGCAGAGTCATTAATTGGACAGCTGCTTGGGCTTGCAATTATCAGAGAATTAGGAGCGGTGTTAACTGGAGTCGTTGTTGCCGGACGCGCCGGTTCGGCGATTGCAGCCGAAATTGGAACGATGAAAGTCACTGAGCAGATTGATGCGTTAAAGGCGCTGGCAACCAGCCCAGTGCAGTATTTGGTTGCTCCGCGATTCTTAGCCTGCATGATCATGGTGCCGGCTTTGACTGTTTTTGCCCATTTAATCGGGATGTTTGGCGGCTATGTAGTTGCGGTCAATCAGGTTGGCATTATACCGAGGGTGTTTTATCAGTCTTCAATTCGCTCAATCAGGTTTTATGACATCAGCTGCAGTCTAATTAAAGCAGCAGTGTTTGGCATTATTGTTGCTGTTTGCGGATGTGTGTACGGCCTTAAAACTGATCGGGGCGCTCAGGGTGTGGGGACAGCCACTATCGCGGCTGTGGTCAGCAGTATGATCGGAATTTTTATATCTAATTATTTTCTCTCAGCCTTGATGTGGTAGGTATGGAGGACAAGAAATGTTCAATCTAAAAGATGTTTGTTTTAGTGCTGATGGTAATGAGATCTTAAAAAAGATCAATCTTTCGATCGAGCCAAGCGAGATCTTTGTCATTATGGGTTTAAGCGGAGCCGGGAAGAGTACGATTCTGCGCTTGTTAAACGGATTGATTCGTCCTACTTCTGGTGCTGTAATCGTTGATGGCAGAGATATCAGCAGAGCTTCTGAGCAAGAACTGACTCAAGTCCGCAGGCAGGTGGGCATGGTATTCCAATCAGCTGCATTATTTGACTCTCTTACAGTGGCCGAAAATGTCGGTTTTGCTTGGCGAAAGGAAAAACTTACCAAGGCTGAACTGGCCAATAGAATCAAGGAAACTTTAGCTTTAGTCGGTCTCAGCGGGATTGAAAATAAGATGCCGGCTGAACTCAGCGGCGGCATGCAGAAGCGGGTGGGCTTGGCAAGGGCAATTGCCATGAAACCGCAGGCTATTCTGTACGATGAGCCAACTTCGGGTTTGGATCCAATGACGAGCAACACTATTCTTCAGCTCATTAAAGATCTAAACCAGCAGCTGAGAGTAACTTCGGTAGTGGTGACCCACGATTTAGCGGGTGCTTTCGAGATTGCGGACCGAATTGCACTTTTGAACAATGGTGAAATCATTTTTGTGGGAACACCTGATGAAATGAAAACTGCTGATATGCCGTTAGTGAAGAAGTTTCTGGCTGGAGGCCATGCTGGACAGGGGGGGTATTAATGCAGTTATCGCCAGAGATAAAAGCGGGAGTGACCGTGCTGTTAAGTATAATTTTGTTTGCCACCATGGCTATGGCTGTGGGTAGAATTGATTTTAAACGTGGAGAATCAGTTGAGCTGACGCTGAGCTATCAGAATGTCGATGGACTGCTTGAAGGAGCGCCGGTTCGCTATGCCGGTGTTAATGTTGGCAATGTTACTGCGGTGCAGCTTGCCAGCAGCGCGGTACTGGTGCAGATACGTTTAGATCGGGAACTGATTATCCCTGCGGATTCTCGATTTGTAATCGCAACTTCGGGGGTTTTGGGCGACAAATATATTGAGATCCAGCCGGGTCAAGCCCAAGAGCCATTAGATATTACGGGAGTTATCGCCGGAGTAAATCCGGTCAGTATTGACAGCATGATTCATGAAGTAGAGAGAGGTCTGCGCAGTCTTAACCAGGTTATCGCTTCAATTACTGAAATAACCGCTTCTGATGAGATTCAAGCGAGTATAGCTGAAGCTGGACTGCTGCTTAAAGATACCGTTGAAAGCTTGAAAACTGCGGTTGACCAAGTTGCGAACGTGGCTGTCACCGTCCAAACCGTGGTTGACGATGTTTCGGTATTGACTGAGCAGATTCCAGAGCTAGATCTGCGCTCAACTTTTGCTGATATTCAAAGATTTTCTCAACAGCTGGCCAGCGTCAATTTGGTTGATCCGATTAATAAGTTCAATCAGTTTGCGTCACAGCTGAATACTATACCTTTAAAAGAACTGGCAGAAGATGTGCAGCAGCTTACCCAGCAGCTGGCTGCTATAGATTTGGCAGCGATCGAATCTGATTTGAAACAGTTTACAGCAATGCTGGCTGCAGTTGAGATTCAGCCGCTCGTTGATGAGATCATGGTTGTTACTGCCCAGATCAAAGGGCTTGAACTCGATAAGCGCGGCGAAGAAATCGCTCAGTTTACAGCCCAGTTAGCTGAAGTTCCACTAAAGGAAATTGCATCTGACCTGCAGCTTGTCGCTGACAATCTTACCAATGTGCCGATTGCCGATATTGGCAGCAACATTCATGATCTAAGTGTCAAATTAACTCAGCTGCCGATTGAACAGATTGTGGCTGATCTGCAGGTGGTAACCGGTGAGCTCAGCAGTATCGGCTGGAATGACATGGCTGCGCAGCTGGCAGACTTTACCGGCGAACTGGCTGCGTTTGACTTTGAAGCGCTGCTCTCAGGTGTAACTGAGGATTTACACAGCTTTTCCCATACACTGGCGAGCTTAAAACTGGATGAACTGCTGGCCGGAGTAAATGATGTGGTTGTAAATCTAAAAGAAGTCAGCACTGCGGTTGATCCCGAGAGCGTAGCAGCGGTTATGGCAGATTTAGAAGGTATTTCTGCTAATGTTCACGCGGTAACAAAAGAGATCAACACCATGATCGTTCAGCTGAACGCTGATGTGCAGAGTTTCAGCGGCGAATCACTGCTGGCATTGAACAACATTAAAAGTATTGTAGCTGGGGTTGAGCAGAGCATCGCCAGCATAAATCTCTTTATTGAGGATGTAACCGCCGAAGGAGAAACTGCGCAAAATCTTAGAACAACGCTAGCTAATATTGAAGCTGGAACAGGTGAACTGACTCAGGTTTTAACCAAAATATCGACCAGCATCAGCTCAGACTCAGGAGTATTTTCTGATCTGCAGGATACTATAGCCACAATTCAAAAGCTGAATGAGGACATTGAAAAAGTTAAGACTATGGGTGAAAAGGTTAATATCAAATCAAATTGGAGCGCTCACTACAGCCTGTCACCGGATCGGCGCTTAATGGCCAACATCGATTTTGAATTTTGGCCGCAGGATGGCAATTCCTTTATCTTAGTGGGCATTAGCGATATTTTAGGAAATGAAGGAAACCATCTGCAGCTTCAGTACGGCCGTCAAACCGGAATCCTGCGGCAGCGCTATGGAATTATCGATACCAGTTTAGGTATTGGTTTAGATGGGCAGGTTACCGATAAATGGGGTTTAACCGCGGAGTTAAAGGATTTGACAACTGGAACCCCTACCCTTACCCTGCAGGCGGACTACTCGTGGACGCCGGATTGGGTAATCGGCTTAGTGCTGGAAGATGTGCTTCATCAGGAAGGATGGAGAATTGGAATCGAGCGGCGATTTTAGTTTGCTCACAAGTTAACAGCTGAATTTGGTTAAACTAAAGGTACATCACAAAAGGGGGTGTACCTTTGGTTAAAAAAGCAGCAGTTGTTTTCTTACTGGTTGTTTCCATAGTTTCCTTTGGCTGGCTTCTAAGGCAGCCGGCGCAGATTCCCATTGAGGATGGGGTAGAGTCACAGGAGCAGAGGGGTAATTGGGAAGAACCGGTAGTAAGGGTAGTACAGAATGTAGGACCGGCTACAGTTAAGATCGAAACCTCGGCCAAGGTTGTTGTGGATCAATTTTTCTTCCAGACGCTGGAAGAGCAGCAGGGCATTGGTTCAGGTGTAATTTACCGAGCGGACGGATATATACTTACCAACCATCATGTGGTTGCTGATGCGGATCAAATCACAGTCAGGCTCCAGGATGGACGCAGCTTTACGGCAGAAATTGTCGGCAGCGATGAGCTGTCAGATTTAGCGGTATTGAAGATAGAAGCTCAGGATCTGCCGGTGGTTTCCCTGGGCAACTCCAATGAAATTCGAGTCGGACAGCAGGTGATAGCCATCGGCAATCCCCTCGGGCAGGACAATACTGTAACAAACGGTGTTGTCAGTGCTGTCAACCGGGATTTACTGGTCGATCCAGAGAACAACCGCTATCTAGAGGGAATGATTCAGACGGACGCAGCGATCAATCCGGGTAACTCAGGAGGACCGCTCGTAGATCTCAACAGCCAAGTGATCGGAATCAATACCGCCATTATTGCTCAAGCACAGGGCATTGGCTTTGCGATTCCGTCCTCCAGCGCTAAACTGATTGCCGATCAGATTATTGAACATGGTAAGCCGCTGCGTTTAGGAGTGTTGGGAGGTTCGCTGTTTCCTGCTTTGGCTGAAACAATTCGCGATCAGACCGATGTGAAAATTGCGGTGGAACGCGGAGCCTTTATCACGAGAGTGATCAGCGACAGTCCTGCCGACAAGGCTGGACTGCGGGCGGGAGACATCATCGTAGCGGTAAATGGGCAGGAGATTGCCGGAATGCGGGAGCTTAGGGATGCGGTGCAGAATACCGGGTTTGGCGGAATTCTCCAGCTTGAGTACTATCGTGGTGAAGAACGACAGCAGGCTGAGGTTCGACTTTGATCCAGGGATATAAACCCTGGATTATTTTTTGGGGGAGGATCGGGATGAATATTTTGATTATCTGTGTGGGGAAGGTGCGGGAAAAGTTTTTTACGGCAGGCATTAATGAATATCTAAAGCGGCTTAAGGCCTATGCTAAAGTAGAAATTAAAGAGGTTAAGGATGAGTCGTTTACGGAGCCATTAAGTGAAAAAAATGCTCAGGCTGTGATGGAAAAAGAAGCAGATCGGATTTTAGCTGCGATTCCAGATCGGTATTATGTGATTGCGCTTGATCGAAAAGGAAAACAGCTGAGTTCTCGAGAATTAGCCGCACTTTTAGAGGAGCGGGGTTTATATGGGCAGGGCAATATTGCATTGATTATTGGCGGAGCCTTAGGATTAGCAGAATCGGTCATTAACCGCTCCGATTACATTCTCTCATTTTCGAAAATGACTTTTCCTCACCAGCTGATGCGATTGATCCTTGTAGAGCAGGTCTATCGTGCTATGACAATCATGCGTAATGAGAAATATCATAAATGATTGATACTTTCGACACGGGTCGAAGCAGGAAATAAAAAGAAATTAACGAAATACATAATTAGACAGGGAGGGAGTGGAGAACCATTGAGATGGAATAAGATTTCTGATGCAGTTGTTCGCAGACTGCCGCTTTACCTTCGTGTTTTAGATGAAGTGGCGCGAGTCGGAGAAACTCAGATGATTTCTTCCCAAGAATTGGGCGACAAAGCCGGAGTTGGTTCAGCTTTGGTTCGCAAAGATTTAGCCTGGTTCGGAGAATTCGGGAAGCAGGGTGTAGGATATGAAGTAGAGTTTCTGCGCAGAGAGTTGAAGCGGATTTTGAATTTAGACAAGGAACATAAAGTTGTCCTCGTAGGAGCTGGAAGTTTAGGTATTGCTTTGGCTCGTTATAATATTCGCAGGTATAACACTGACGACAGTTTTAACTTAAAGATCATCGGGCTGTTCGATCATGACCCTACCAAGCTGGGAAGGATCTTCGAGGGGATTGAAGTCCGTTCCTTAGATGAGCTGGAAAACTTTGTGCGGGAAAACAATGTGAAAATGGCGATTATCACGGTTCCCGCAGATGCGGCTCAAGATGTGGCAGTGCAGCTGGTTAGAGGTGGCGTGGGGGCAATTCTTAACTTTGCGCCAATCAAATTGAATGTTCCTGAGCATGTTCAAGTTGCCAGCGCTGATTTAACGCTTGAGCTGCAGCGTTTAGCCTATTATCTAAGCGAAGAACAAATATAAGCCAGGGTTGACTTCCTGGCTTTTACCTTTCATACAGTCCCGCGGTGACCATGTGGTCCTTGTTGGCATCGACCTCATAACCGCCAAGTTTCTCGCGGAAATAGTTTAGTTCGTCGATTGTATCCTGGAGCATGCTGATTGTGCGGTTGATTTTATCCTGATTCAGTGATAGGTTGGACTCCCACCATGCCTTTGTCGTTGCCAGTGCTTCTCTGATCCGGAACAAGCATGCTTGCGTATATTCCTGCTCATTCATGTAATCCATTGCAATCACTCCCGTAAAACTATTTTATCCTAAAAAAAAGTTTATTTTCATCTATATTTTTGATATACTATTCAGGGTAAGTTTGTATCGTGTGGAAGGATGTCAGTGATGAATATATTATCCAATCAGAAGCAAGAATTAGCAGCACTGATTAAGACCGCCTTAAAACAGCTGATTGTCCAGGAAAACTTGCAGCTTGCAGAACTGCCGGAAGTATCTTTGGAAATACCAAAGGATAAAGCTCATGGTGATTTTGCATCAAATATAGCACTTGTTTTGGCGAAACCTGTCGGCATGAAACCAAGAGATCTTGCTGAAAAGATTGCTGCGCTTTTGCGCTCGCATGATGTAATTGAGAAGATCGAAGTTGCCGGTCCGGGTTTCATTAATTTTTTCCTGACAAAGCAGTGGTTATACGATGTGCTGGAAGCAATCGAAACCCAGCAGCTGAGCTATGGAGCTTCCGAACACGGCGGAGGCGAAAAACTCCTGCTGGAGTTTGTCAGTGCTAATCCTGTCGGGCCGATGAATGTCGTTAATGCCCGGGCTGCTGCCATTGGGGATACCTTGGCAAACCTATTTGAAGCAGTTGGATATGATGTAGCGACAGAATATTATGTCAATGACGCCGGAGTGCAGACAGAAGTTTTCGGCCGCTCCTTACTGGCTCGCTACCGTCAGTTGGAAGATCCGAGCTATCCATTCCCAGAAGATGGTTATCCCGGTGAATATGTAACTGATCTGGCGAAGAAGTTGAAAGCAGAAGCGGTTGATTTTGATCAGATGAGCGAGGAAGAGCAGCTGGAATACTGCCGCACTTGGGGTATTGATCAAATGGTTGAATCCCAAAAAGCGGACTTGGCTAAGTTCAATGTAGAATTTGATCGCTGGTTTAGGGAGCAGGACCTGCACAGCGCCAATAAGCTGGAAGAGATTATCCAGATTCTGACAGACCGCGGCTATATGTACGAAGCCGAGGGCGCACTGTGGTTCCGCTCCACTGATTTTGGCGATGATAAAGACAGAGTAATTATTAAAAATGACGGTACTTACACTTATGTAACTGCGGACATTGCTTACCATTATAATAAGCTGCAGCGCGGTTTTACAAAGCTGATCGATATTTTAGGACCGGATCACCACGGCTATATAGCCAGAATGAAAGCTGCTGTTCAGGCACTGGGCTATCCGGAAGATGCTCTTGAAATCTTGATTCTCCAGTATGTAGCTCTCCTGAGAGATGGTCAGCAGGTAAAAATGTCCAAACGGGCCGGGGAGTTTATCAGTCTGCAGGACCTGTTGGATGAAGTTGGCAGAGATGCAGCCCGTTATTTCTTTGTAATGCGCAGTTTAGACTCGCATTTGGACTTTGATCTGACTTTAGCTGCGGAACAGAGCAATGAGAATCCTGTCTACTATATCCAGTATGCTCATGCCCGGATCTGCAGCATTTTGGCTCAAGCTGAGCAGCAGAATATAGGGGTTAAGTCTATTAACACAGTTGAATGTAAGCTGTTAAACCAAGAATTGGAAATAGATTTAATCAAAAAACTAGCCGAGCTGCCAGATGAAATTTTAACTGCAGCAGTAGAAAGAGCTCCTCATCGAATTGCTCGCTATGCCTTAGACTTGGCCGGTTTGTTCCATTCATTCTACACACACTGCCATATCTTGGGTGAGCAGGATGCGCTTAGAGATGCCCGGTTAGTGTTGGTTAACTGTGTGCGGATAGTGCTGCAGAGAGTACTGCAGCTGATGGGTATTTCTGCACCGGAACGGATGTAGAGGAGGTCTCCTATGGGCATCTCACAAGCTGGTAAGCTGATTTTGCAGGCCTTGAAAGCCAGTTGGGATCACTTCACGACTTTAATTGTGCTGAACCTAGCCTGGTTTTTCCTGTGGCTTCTGCCGATGTTCATTAATTCAATCACCAGCGACAATCTGGTGTGGTTTTTGATATGTGTGGCAGCATCCCTGTTTCTGTTAGGACCGGTCACTGCTGCCATCCAGCATTTGATCAACCAGATTATTCGCCATGATGAGCTTTCAGTAAGTGAATTTATCCAGGCCTTTAAAAAATATTTTTGGCGCAGTCAGGGATTGGTGCTGATAGGTATCGTTACGATCCTTTTGATCGTGGTTAATTTTACGATTACCTCAGGCAGTGCCTCGTTCATAATGCGCGTTATTACAGGAATGTGGCTGTATTTAGCGCTGTTCTGGCTGCTTGTGGCGCAGTTCGTATTTCCATTTTTGGTACAGTACGATCTTGGCGTATGGACAATAATCAAACGTTCGGCAATGTTGGTTGTGGACAACCTATTGGTCAGTCTTATCCTGCTGTTAGTATGCGGTCTGCTGACGTTTATTTCTTTGTTTTTAGTAATTCCATTTGTAATTTTGTGGTTCACCGTAATAAGTCTCATGCAGAACCTTATTATGGTAGAATTATTGGAAAAATATAGTAATGGTCATAGTAAAGAAGTGGAGTAAGGAGGATGCTCGCAATGACCAAGTATATTTTTGTAACCGGCGGTGTAGTTTCCAGCCTGGGAAAAGGGATAACTGCAGCATCGCTTGGTAGACTATTGAAAAATCGCGGTTTAAAAGTAACCAGTTTAAAGCTGGATCCATACATTAATGTAGACCCCGGCACGATGAGCCCGTTTCAGCACGGAGAAGTTTTTGTAACCGATGATGGTGCAGAGACTGACTTGGATCTTGGTCATTATGAGCGCTTTATCGATACTAATCTATCCAGACGGTGCAATGTTACAACAGGCAAAATCTATTGGTCCGTGCTGTCGAAAGAAAGGCGGGGTGATTATCTCGGCGAGACAGTGCAGGTAATCCCTCATATTACTAATGAAATCAAAGAGCGGATCAAATGCGTAGCTGCAGACAGTGAGGCGGATGTCGTCATCGTTGAAATCGGTGGAACTGTTGGTGATATTGAAAGCCTGCCATTTTTAGAAGCGATCCGCCAATTTAAAAGTGATATCGGCAGAGACTCGTGCCTGTATATTCACGTAACGCTTGTGCCTTATATTCAAACTGCTAAAGAGCTGAAGACGAAACCCACGCAGCACAGCGTTAAGGAGCTGCGTTCGATCGGTATTCAGCCCGATATTATTGTCTGCAGAAGCGAATCAGAGCTGCCTGAAGATGTTAGGGCGAAGATTGCTCTGTTCTGTGATATTGAAAAAGAAGCTGTAATCCCCAATACGGATGTTTCTTCCATCTATGAGGTCCCACTGCTGTTGGCCGGGGAGGGTTTGGACCGCATTGTCTGCGAAAAACTGAACCTTGACTGCGGCGAGCTGGATATGCGGGAATGGGAGCAGCTTGTGGAAGCAATTAAGAATCCTAAGCACAAGGTTAAAGTGGCAATTGTTGGGAAATATGTGGCTCTACCCGATGCATATTTGAGTGCAGTTGAAGCTCTGCGCCATGCTGGATTTGCAGAACGCACCGATGTGGAGATTGTTTGGGTGGAAGCAGAGAGTCTGGAGTCAGGCGATATCAATGCGAGTCCGCTGACTGAAGTAGACGCCATTTTAGTTCCCGGTGGGTTTGGCTCAAGAGGAATTGAAGGTAAAATTAATGCTGTGCGCTATGCGCGGGAAAATAACATTCCCTTCTTGGGAATCTGCATGGGCATGCAGTGCGCAGTAATTGAGTTTGCCCGATCCGTTTGCGGATTGGAAAATGCTAACAGCTCTGAGTTTAAAGATGGTGGAGAACAGGTAATTGCTTTAATGCCGGACCAGCAGAATCAGGTCAACAAAGGCGGCACAATGCGGCTTGGACTCTATCCCTGCGTTTTAGACCGCGGGTCCAAGAGCTGGCAGCTCTATCAGTCCGATACAGTTCAGGAAAGACACCGCCACAGATACGAGTTTAACAATGCTTATCGTAAACTGATGGAAGAGCATGGAATGCTGTTTGCGGGAGTATCGCCCGACGGTGTTTTGGTAGAGGTGATTGAACTTCCGGATCATCCTTGGTTCGTGGCATGCCAGTTCCATCCTGAGTTCAAATCAAGACCGAATAATCCCCATCCTTTATTCAAAGGTTTTGTGGGAGCAGCGCTTAAAAAACAGGGGTCAGAGCTATAATCTGACCTTTTTTGCATAAAATGGCAAATCTCGTTGCATACTCTCTGATAGAAAGGGGTATGCATAATGAGATATCTAAAGGTTTTGGTGATCGTATTTGCGCTGATGGCACTTGCTCCTCAGACAGCTTTTGGAAACAGTACCAGTTTTAAATATGGCGAGATTATTGAAGTGTTTCCGGAGCAGCATAAGGTGCGGGTGGTGATCGGCGGTCAAATGGATATTTTTGTTCTGGACAGCAGCGCCCAGATTTACAGAAACGGTATCCCGACTTCGCTTGTTTCTGCCCGACCTATTGCCGAAGGCTGCTTTCAAGACGGACTGTTCTTTTTTAATGATCAAGGCCGAGTGGTACTGATGCTTGTCAACTACACCATCGATGAAATTCAAGACCAATCTGGAGCTTATCTGATCTACTATGATATCTTTGGCACTGTTAAAGATATGGAACAATCCCCCACAGTCATAGAGGGATCCGCCGATTTATAGCGAATATTAGCAAGAGAAAAGATAGGGGGAAGTGTAAATTGCTGCTTTCTGGAGAGAGAACTATGGCTATATATTGTCCAGCTTGTGAAGAACTGCATTACCATAACTTTTCGCTGTTCCAACTGTCTAGTTCTCCTCGGGCGTTTCATTGTATTTGCGGCTTTACGCAAGCTCAGATTACGAAACATCACCGCCGCTACGAAGTGAGTTTACTGACTCCATCGGGGGAGGGAGTACGGCTGCTGTTTACATTTAGAGATTTCTGGTCAGCGCCGCTGCTTACGTTCTATTCTCCGGAAGAAGGAGATGTTTTAGGCTTTTTCGGCGAGAAAAAAAGTGTTGAAGAGGCTGCAACTGATTTTGACAGCGATTTTCTTGAACCTGATGATTTTTTTGCTCCGGAAATTATGACTGAAATTTTAGCTTACTTGCAAAAATTAGCTTCTGCGCATAAAATTGGCTGTACCTGCAGCAACCCTTCAGTGGGAATCGACGTTTATCCTGATAAAGTTGAGCTAGTCTGCTCTAACTGTGGAAGCGCAATTTTAATGAGTGCTGTGAGTGAAGAAGATATTGTTAGACTGTACAGTCTGTCGGAACTGAGGATGAAACCGGCATCATATACATATTTAGGCGAATGGCTTAAGCCAATTCGCTGATTGAGGGGGAGTTTTTGTTGTTAGTATCAGCGAAGGAATTATTTCAAGAGGCGAGACGAGGAAAATACGCTGTAGGTGCTTTCAATGTAAATAACATGGAGATCTTACAGGCAATTGTTGAAGCAGCCGAAGAAGTTAAATCTCCTGTTATTATCCAAGCCAGTCAAGGCGGATTAAAGTACGCCGGAATTGAGTACATAGCGGAAATGGGTAAGCTCGCAGCTGCCAAGGCTAAGGTTCCTTTAGCCTTGAATCTTGATCATGGAACTGACTTTGCTCAGGTTGTGCGCTGTATCCGCCATGGTTTTTCGGCAGTCATGATCGATGGTTCACAGCTGTCATTTGAAGAAAATATTGCTGTTACCAAAAAGGTTGTGGAAGTAGCTCATCCTAATGGTGTCTCGGTAGAGGCTGAGCTTGGTAAAATCAGTGGTGTTGAAGATGATGTTGTAGTAGCAGCTCACGACGCTCTCATGACTGATCCTGATGAAGCCGCCGAGTTTGTAGAACGGACCAATTGCGATGCTTTGGCCATTGCCATTGGCACTGCTCACGGAGTATACAAAGGAGAGCCAAAGTTAGATTTTCAGCGGTTGAACGAAATCGCCAGCAGAATTGATACTCCACTGGTGCTCCATGGAGCTTCCGGAGTTCCAGATGAAGCCATTCAAAAAGCTATCTCTTACGGGATCGTCAAGATCAATATTGATACAGATCTGCGCGTATCATTTTCGCAGGCAGTAAAAGATACTCTTAATGCAAATCCGAATGAAATCGATCCCCGCAAGATTCTTGGGCCAGCTAAAGCGGCAATGAAAAAAGCTGTAATAGCTAAAATGAAGCTGTTTGGCTCGGCTGGTAGAGCGTAGGAGTTTGTGGATTGGATCTGCGGATCCAATCCACTGGAAATGAGGTGTTCATTGTTTGGAAATTGCTGAATTGGAAAGCATGACGACGGCTGACCTTCAGTCTATTGCTAAAAAGTTATCAATCCCGTATTCTAATTTGCGAAAAAAGGATCTAATCATCCAGATACTCAAAGCAGAAACGGAGCAGGACGGGCTGCTGTTTATCAGTGGAATATTAGAAATTATGCCGGATGGATTTGGTTTTTTAAGAGTTGACAACTACACGCCTGGTGTTGATGATGTATATGTCTCCCCTTCTCAGATTCGACGCTTTAATATGCGAGTTGGAGACGAAGTGCTCGGACAGGTGCGACCTCCGAAGGATGGCGAAAGATATTACGCCCTGCTGAGGGTTATTGCGATCAACCTGTCAAATCCAGAGTTAGCGACTAAGAGACCCCATTTTGATGAATTAACTCCGATTTATCCTAACCAACGCTTACGGTTAGAGACCGAACCCACCGAAATTACTACCCGACTTATTGATGTAATTGCCCCATTAGGCTTAGGCCAGCGCGGAATGATTGTTGCTCCTCCAAAAGCTGGTAAAACTACAATTTTGAAACAATTAGCCAATGCAATTACTGCAAATCACCCGGATATCGAACTGATAGTGCTGTTGATTGATGAAAGACCAGAGGAAGTAACTGATATGCAGCGCTCTGTTAATGGTGAGGTAATCAGCTCAACTTTTGACTTACCCCCAGAAAACCATGTTCGTGTAGCGGATATTGTGCTAGAGCGGGCAAAACGGTTAGTTGAGTCCGGCAAAGATGTGGTGATTCTCCTTGACAGCATCACCAGGCTTGCCCGCGCCCATAACTTGGTAGTACCCCCCAGTGGCCGCACCCTTTCGGGAGGTGTTGATCCGGCAGCCCTTCACCGTCCAAAGCGATTTTTCGGAGCTGCGCGTAAACTTGAAGAGCAGGGCAGCCTGACAATCTTGGCTACAGCGCTGATTGAAACTGGAAGCCGCATGGATGATGTGATTTATGAAGAGTTTAAGGGGACAGGAAATATGGAGCTGCATCTGGACCGCAAACTAGCTGAGCGGCGCATGTTTCCGGCAATTGATGTTTACCGGTCCGGAACCCGTAAAGAAGAACTGCTCCTCAACAGCGAAGAGCTCGAAGCAATGTGGATTCTCCGCAAGGCCATGGGGACCTTGGGTACAGCGGAAACTTTGGATTTGCTTTTAGAAAGATTGACGAATACCAAATCTAATGCGGAGCTTGTAGATTTAATAATTAATTCTAGTTTTGCGGAGAATTTGAGGAATACTTAAGAGGAATTTGCAAATATATGTAGAAAAGATTTTGTGTAAGGGTATGGCAGAGGAGGAAAACTATGAATGGTCGGCGGCGCTATCTAAGGCCATTATCTTTATTTGTGCTTATGGCCCTATTTAGTTTGTCATTAATTGGGCACTTAGATAGCAGGTTAAATATTGGTGGATTTGAATGGGAGGAGTTCGATGATTCTCCGGTTCAATCCCACAAGGCAGAAATCAACACGGAAATTTTAGAGGATGATACAACTGCATATGATCTACCAGAACTTGATAATCCAGATCCTGTAAAAGTCGCCAGCAGTGCTGTTGTAGATAACGGTCAAGATGAAAGCTCTGCTGCAGCTGGTCCAAGTTCAGATCAATCTGCCGCGGAAGCTGTGGATGAAAGCCGCACTGCCAAACCTGTTGCTAAGGTGGACGAGAACTTAATTCCTCAGACGCAGATACCCAGTCCTAATGTTGAGCGGGAGAAACCAACTGTATTAATTCATACTGTTCGCTCAGGTGAAACCTTATGGGATATAGCCAATTCGTATGGGATTACTGTCAGCCAAATTACTTCAGCTAATAATATTCAAAACAGTAATCGGATCCGAGTTGGGCAGGAGTTAAAGATTTTAACCGTTAAAGGTGTACTGCACAAAGTCGGACACGGAGAAAGTTTATGGGAAATTGCGCAGCGTTATGGAGTTTCCCTGGTTGAAATAGTAGATGCCAACAAGATCTCTAATCCATCTACAATTCAACCCGGTATGGAAATTGTAATTCCCGGCGCAACTCAGCTGCTGGTTAAAGATGCGCTGGTTGTTAACGGTCAGCTGCAGAAAGCTTTTGATTGGCCGGTGAAGGGAAGAATTTCATCGCATTTTGGTGCCCGGTGGGGCAGAATGCATAATGGTCTTGATGTGGCGGTTGTCACAGGGACTCCAGTTAGGGCTGCGGCTGACGGTAGGGTTACTTTTTCCGGCGATAACGGCGGCTATGGGTTAGTTGTTTACATCGATCATGGTAATCAGATTGAAACACGTTATGCCCACAACTCGCGCTTGGCTGTTAAAGTAGGCCAGCAGGTTAAGCGAGGAGACATTATTGCCTACAGCGGTAATACCGGTACTTCGACAGGACCTCATGTCCATTTTGAGATCAGATTTAAAGGTAATCCTGTTGATCCTTATAAATACTTGAAAGATTAATGGTGCAATTAATGCTTGTTCCATTAACTCTCCTATGATATAATTGGGAATGGTGTATTGAGAGAGTGAGGTGAAGGCGATGAAAGAAGGTATCCATCCAAACTACGGAGAAGCAACAGTTGCTTGTGCTTGTGGAGAGACCTTTGTTACTAAATCAACAAAAAAGGAAATTCGGGTTGAAGTTTGTTCGAAATGCCACCCATTCTATACAGGACAGCGCCAAAAAGTGGCCAGCAGTGGCGGTCGAATCGAACGCTTTCTCAAAAAATACGATTTACAGAGTGAGAATTAATTTTCTGGATATCTTTAAGCAGGGGGACTCCCCTGCTTTTAGTTTTTTATGAGGTTGGTGATTTATTTGGTAATTCTTGCTCCAATGGCAGGTGCAACAGATTTAGCTTTCCGATTAACTGTCAAGAGCTTTGGGTGCGATTTAGTGGTCAGTGAAATGATCTCTGCCCAAGGCTTAATTTATGATAATAAAAATACCAAAATCCTGCTGGAGTCGGATCCCCGTGAGCGCCCAATTGCTGTTCAGCTGTTTGGACATGATCCGAAAATTCTATCTCAAGCGGCATTAATTGCTGTTGAGCATTATCAGCCTGATATGATTGATCTGAACATGGGTTGTCCGACGCCGAAAATAGTAAAAAATGGTGATGGTGCTGCGCTCTTAAAGGAACCGACGCTGGTGAGTGAAATTGTAGCGGCAGTAGTCGAGAGCGCTACTGTTCCTGTAACAGTAAAAATTCGGATCGGTTGGGATCGGGACAGCATTAACTGTGTGGAGATTGCTGAGCAGATTGAAAAAGCTGGTGCGCACTGGATTGCAGTGCATGCTCGAACCAGGGAGCAGTTTTACAGCGGTGAGGCTGATTGGGAATGGATCCGCCGGGTTAAAGAAGCGGTGAATATTCCGGTAGTAGGCAACGGAGATGTGGATTCGCCGCAAAAGGCTGCAGAAATGATAGTGCAATCCGGCTGCGATCACATCATGGTTGGGCGTGGAGTGCTCGGTAAGCCTTGGCTGCTTAAGCACATCAAGCACTATCTAGAAACAGGGGAATTACTGCCTGAGCCAAGCTTGAGAGAGCGGTTGGCAGTGGCCTTGGATCATCTCAAATTAAAAATAGAGCTGCAGGGTGAAGAGCGAGCAGTAAGAGAAATGCGGTCGCATTTAGCGTGGTATCTTAAAGGTGTGCCTAACTCCAGTAAGGTGCGGGCAGCGATGAATCAGGTAAGCACTTATGAAGATGTAGAAGCTCTGCTCAACAGCTTAATGGAGATATAGTCTGCGATACTGTGAGGGGGTTCCTCCAGTCAGCTTGTTTTAATTGTGCTTGCCCGTAAAATTAGAATCTGATATGATTTATGTGTACAATAGTGTGCACAGGAGGACGCTGCCATGGATTTTGTTCGAATCGGCGACAAGTTGGTCAGCCGCGAAAAGCTTTATCGCGCTGTTGATCGAATCCTCGCCCTCAGATCGGCAGGCTTATCGCAGCAGGAAGCTGCCAATCAGATTGGGGTCGATCGCACGTTCGTCTCCCGCCTCGAAACTTTAGGAGAAGTCCGCAAGGGAGGAAGGATGGCGGTAATTGGCTTCCCGCTGGAAAATAAAGGTGAATTGGAAGATGTCTGTAAGAAACTCGGCGTTGATTATGCGCTGCTGATGACAGATGAGGAACGCTGGCATTTTGTTGAGTCAGTAAACGGCCTCGCTTTAATGAACAACCTGATGAAGATAATAGCTAATCTCCAGGATTTTGAAACTGTGGTGATGATCGGCTCTGATATGCGGATCCGATTAGCGGAGGCTCTCTTTGGTGATGCAGTTATCGGAGTCGAAATAGGAGAATCGCCGATCAAGCAGGATGTGTACTACAGGCCCGAAGATTTAACTAGGTTAATCTTAGAAATAAAGGGTGGAAATTAACGATGAAGCACATAGTGAGTGTCAGTATTGGTTCGAGCAAACGCGATCACGTGGCAGAGGTGAGTTTTCTAGGGCAGAGTTTTCGTCTAGAGCGGAAGGGCACCGATGGGGACATTAATAAAGCGATTGAGTTGATCCGCAGTTTAGACGGTAGAGTTGATGCATTCGGCATGGGTGGCATCGACATTTGGATTTGGGGCGGTAAACGGCGTTATACTTTTAGAGAAGCCAAAAAAATAGCCCGAGCAGCTGAGAAAACCCCGATGGTCGATGGTTCAGGATTAAAAAACACACTGGAACGCCGTGTGATTTATCAGCTAATGGAAATTCGTCCCGAACTGCTTCGCGATAAGAAGGTTTTAATGGTAAGTGCCATGGACCGCTTTGGGATGGCGGAAGCCTTTCATGATATCGGCTGTAAAACTATGTACGGTGACATTATTTTTGCTCTAGGAATGCCGATTCCTTTGTACAGCCTAAAATTGCTGCACAACGTAATTGCTCCTATTGCTGCTCCAATCGTGGTTCAGCTTCCTTTTAAACTGATTTATCCTATTGGTGAGAAGCAGGAAGAGCGGTATCCTGACAGCAGCTTTAAGAAGTATTACGAATGGGCAGACATCATTGCCGGAGATTTTCACATGATCAAAAAATATCTGCCGGAGCAAATGAGTGGAAAAACAATTATTACCAATACTGTCACTCAGGCGGATTTAGAACCTCTCCGCTCCAGTGGAATTAAACGCTTGATTACTACCACTCCTGAAATCCAGGGCCGTTCATTTGGAACAAATGTAATGGAAGCAATGATGGTAGCGTTTATGGAAAGAAGTTTAGATCGGATTCGGCCGGATGACTATAATGATCTGTTAGAGAAGCTAGAGTTTCAACCCCGCATTGAAGAATTGAATTAGCACTGCTCGTCCTGAAAAGGGCGGGCTTTTTTGTTTTAAGCAACACATGTAATAGAAAGATTAATTTTTGTTGACAGATTTGGAACAAAGTGGTAGCATTTAGATGAAACCAAATGGTACCATACTGGTTGCCGTGGTGGGTGGCAAGTGGTTGCTTGGTTCTAGGAGGAACAGCGATGGAACAGAGTAAAGGAAAGTTTTTATCAATTATTATTTTGGTTGTGGGGCTTGCTTTACATTGCCGGTAAAACACCCTTTGGCAACCTGCCAGGCCAGATTCAAGCACTGATATTTGCCGACAAGGCTGAGAATGTTACAATTTCCGGTGAAGGAATAATTGACGGTGGGAAGAATGCTCCGTTAACAGGCGACGATTTCCGCTAACCAGCAGCAAATCAATACAGATGGAATCGACCCGGATGGATGCCGCAATGTAACCATCAGTGACTGCAAGATTACTACCGGGGATGACTCCATCGTTATCAAAAGCACGGAAGGCGATCTGAGCGAGAACATCACGGTTACAAACTGTATCCTAAGTTCTCGTCACGCAGCACTAAAGCTTGGAACTGAAGCAATTGGTGATGTAAAAAACATTACTTTTTCTAACTGCGTAATCCGCAGCAATGTTGGGCTGGCACTGTATATGAAAGATGGAAGCAATTATGAAAATATTATTTT
>DURM01000015.1 GCA_012837335.1 Bacillota bacterium | reverse complement strand
TTTTGATAAATATAATTATGTAGTATTAATAAAATGAAAATCTAAAACCCAGGCAGACACTTGATTTGGCTAGCTGCCTGGGTTTTTTTGGATTTGCACCATTACAGAGCTTGCTGTTATAATATATTTGTTATAAATAGTAATCATTATAAATTGGGAGGGTTACCAGTGTTGAAGCAAAAAGGTTATCTTGGTGGCTTAGTCACCCTTGTTGCTATCGCACTTTTAGTTGTCTTTGTTTGGGTAAGCACTGTTAAAGGACAGGCGGACACTCAGATTGGTATCGTTAATACTCAAGCGGTGTTCACTCAGTATTTGGCAGGACCTTTATTCGAAGCTCGCGATCAACTTCAAGCAGAGTATGATGATAAAGCTGCTGATTTAGCTGATGAAGAAGCAGCTAAGCTGTTTATGGAGTATCAGGCAAAGCTGGAGACATTGGAGCTGGAATACAGCAACAAAGTAGATGAAGCGGTTGAGAAAACTGCAAAGGCCAAGGGTTTAAAAGTGGTCTTGGATGCATCAGCGGTGCTTCACGGCGGTATTGACATTACCGAAGATGTTTTAGCAGCTTTAAAATAATTAAGGAGCATGCGCAGTGAGAAAAACATGGCTGTTAATTGGTCTCGCATGCGTGTTGAGTATAAGTTCTGCTGTAGTTTGGATTTACAATTTATCAAAACAGTCCGGTGAGGGAGCCAAGGAGCAAACTGCTTATACAGAGCAGGTTTATGAGGCCTATACTGTGGAACTGCAGAAGCTGATTGAAGATTATGAGCTGCAGCTGGAGCAGTACCATCTCATCTTGAGGCAGCAGGCTGAAAGTGATTTTGAAGAGCAGCTTGCTGCCTCGGAAGCAGAGTTTGCAGTTAATGTGGAAGCCTACCTGGCACAGCTAGAATCCGAGTCTGCGGAACTTGCTGATAAACTGCGCCAAAGATATGAGCTGCCCATTCTCAATGCTCAGCTGCGGTTAGCAATTGTCAATTTGAGTGAGTCTGAGCGCGTTCAGCTTGAAGAACAGCTGAGCGAAATGCGGGCAGAGTACGCGGTCATGCGTTCTGAATATGAGCAGGAACTGAATCAAAAGCTGGAAGTCTTTAAGGAGTCTGAAGAAAAACGACAGAAGGAAAAACTACTTGCTTTTGAAGAAAGTAATGCAGAAAAGCTGGGCAGGATGTTTGAGCAGTACAAACAGAGATTGGATGCCGAACTGGCAGCCAAAAAGCAGAAGCTAGAAGCGGATATGCGTAGAGCAGCTGCGGTCAGGGAATAATAGTCACTGAAAACATAAGGCGGTGACTGCGATGAGAAGATATATTCCCTGGCTGTTGGCTGCTCTCTGCGCATTGGCACTGATTTGGGTTTTGTACGGCCAGAACGCTTCCCTTGAACAGATTGGACTGATTGACATGGGTAAGATCTTAAGCGAAAGTGAATATGCCCAGAGGTTAAATGAGCAGTTAGCTGAAAAATACGATCAGTTGATTACTCAGCTGCAGAGCAGTGATACGGAAGGAATTGATGAGGAAACAAGGGCTGATCAGGAGCGAGCGGTTTATGCCGAGTACCTGCGGTTTAGACAGGAGCTGGAAACGGAATTCCAGGCAGCCTTAGCTAAGGCCATATCGGAAGCTGCTGAAGAAGCAGATCTGCAGCTGGTTCTGGATGTGGATTTAGTGAGGTATGGCGGGAAAGATATCAGCAGTGAAGTCATAAAACGCCTGCGCTGAGAGAACTAGTATAGATGGGACAGTACCGGTTCCATCTATTTTTTGATCCAGCAAATACCGATCTGGTAAAGGAGGTAAAAACTTTTATAAAATAGAATACTTATCCTAATTAGGAAAAGGGAAGGAATGAGTTTATGCACGCTAAATCACACAAATTACTGCTTGTATTGATCTGTGTACTTATAATCGGGCTCAGCAGTATCACTGCTTCAGCTCACAATATCTATGGTTCGACCGGCCTAATCAACATACCTACTGCTTCAATCATGCCCAGTGGTTCGGTAGGTGCTGCTTTTCATCAGCTGCGCGGCGGCGGCCATTTCTCAGTTGTCCTAGGCGCTTTTCCAGGTGTTGAAGTTGGCTTAGCTTCACATTTTAAGCAGCACTCCCAAACCTTTTCTGGCAGCGTGAAAGTGCAGATCCTGCAGGAGCAGGATTATCCTGCTGTGGCGGTAGGATTAACCACGGATGGCAGCCAAGCCAGTTACTATCTTGTGGGAAGCATGCAGCTTGGTATTCCGGGAGTGAGGGGACATTTAGGCTTCGGTTCTGGTCGCTACAGCCGAGGTTTTGCCGGAATCAGCAGTGTCTTAAATCCAGTCTCTATTGTCAGCAGCGATCGTAAGTTCACAGTTCCAGTTACGTCCCTGCTGGTCGAGCTGGATGGCACGGGCTTAAACGCAGGTGTTTCCTTGAAGTTTAATCAAACATTGGATGCAAGGCTGATGCTGATGAATTTTGATAGTCTCGGACTGGGTATCAGTTATTCTCACCGCTTCTAAGAAGGTATTTCACTAGCTATGGAGGGGTTTCAGTGAAATCAAAGATCGGTTTGTTAGCACTTATGGTCGGGATGCTGATAGTAGTGGGAAGCAGCTGCATGGTAGTTGAGGCAGGAATCGCTGTCAGTGGTGACTTAACCTACAGCGTACAGAATCCGGCTGGTTTGTCCGGATTGGTTACCCCAGAATTTGCCATGAAATTGCGAATAATGTCAGAGAACTCTCAGCAGTACTTGTTCAGCTACGCAGAACCTGATTACGGAACCGGCGCTGGACTGATTCATTTCATCTGGCAGGATGCTGAGCGGCAGTTCACATATGCAGTGGCAAAGGAATTGGTAGAATCAGCTGATATAGGCATCGCCTTACACTATATCAGTTATCCTGAAGTTGAAGATAAGTATATCAGCACCGATCTGGGTCTGCAGCTGAATTTTGATGAGCTCAGCTGGCTGCGCTTTGGTCTCTTGGCAGAAAACTTTGTCCATCTCAAGCTGGGAGAAACTGAAGCTGATCTGCCGACCAACATTACGGTAGGAGTGGCTGTTGATCTTGCCGGCTGGGGAGTTGTGACTGCGGATCTGTATGACGCTTGGGATACTAATTCTGCTCGCAATCTGAAGGTGGGAGCCGAGTTTTATCCCATTGACAGCTTGACTCTGCGTGCCCGCTGGAGCGGTGATCTAGGTTTGGGTATCGGGTACAAGCATCAGCAGCTGCGTATTGATTATGATTGGTCTGCCGGAGACCATCAATTGGGTTTCGGATGGCAGTTCTAAAATAGTATCAAAAGGCAGGAGAGAAAAGGGGATTAGAGGATGATTCAAACAAAGCAGTACCGAGCCTTAACGCTGCGCGGCTCAGCTATTTTGGATCGGTATACTCTGAGGGAGTTTTTCTGGCCCTTTGTATTTTGTGTAATCGGCTTTACAGTAATCCTCTTAAGCGGAGTGCTGTTTGAATTGATCGATCTGTTCTTAGTCAAGAAAGTGCCGATTCGAACTGTAACCAGAATGCTGATTTATTATCTGCCTGGGATTGTTGTGATGACTCTGCCCGTAGCCGCGCTTTTCTCAACGCTTTTAAGTCTAGGCCGCCTCAATCAGGACAGTGAGATGATTGTCATGCGCAGCAGCGGTCTGCCGTACTGGCGGATTATGATCCCGGTGGTTGCTGCCGCTTTGCTTATCAGCGGCGCGACCTATCTGCTTAATGAGGAAGTCGTACCCTGGACAAACCATGAGTTTCAGAAGCTGTTTCGGGAACTTATTTATCAGGAAGACTCACCGTTGATCGAAGAGAATGTTTTCTTTTTAGGGGGAGAAAACCGTTATTTTTATATCAATGAGGTCAACAAACAGCACCGAATCCTCAGGAATATCTTGGTTTACGAAACTGAACCCGATGGCTTTCCCCGTCTTATTACAGCAAATTCCGGAACTTATCGGGATAATTTCTGGTATCTCGAGGATGGACTGGTGCAGAACCTCGATGAGGATGGATACGTAAGCTACCAGACCCGCTTTGAAACGATGCAGATTGTTACTCCTGATTCATCCGATTTATATTTTGGCAACCAAAAAACCAGTGATGAAATGAGCCGCAAAGAGCTGAAAGAGCATATTGACAGATTCCAGCGGAGCGGCTTAAAAGTGCTGTCGTTTGTAGTGGACTATCATTTGAAGCTGGCGCTGCCGATGGCGTCGTTCATCTTTGTTCTGTTCGCTGCCCCGTTAAGTCTTTTCAGCAAGAGCAGCAAATCATTCGGTATTGCAGTCAGCCTTGTTGTTACTCTGCTGTATTACGTTGCAACACCTGTCTGCCGCTCGCTTGCGATTAATGAGGTAATTCCGCCTCTAGCGGCTGCTTGGCTGACCAACAGCATCTTTGCGCTGACTGGCATTGTTTTGTTGATTCGTGCTGATCGACTGCATTGAGATGAAGGTGGTATATTTGCGCAGAAAAATTGTACCAGTACTGCTGATTTTGTTTGCTGCGCTGATCAGCACAGCCGCAGCAGCTGAAAACCAGCCGATTACGATCGAGGGCGCTGATACAGCGCGGTGGGATATGAAACAGCAGCTGCTTTATGCATCCGGCAGTGTGGTTATTAGCGTCGATGGTCTGGTGCTGAAGGGAGAACAGCTGGTCTGGGATTTAAACAACCAAGAGCTGTATCTGGAGGGCAGCGTCCTAATGGAGCAGGGCGAAGCCTATCTTGAAGGTGAAAGCCTGGTTTATAATGTTGTTGACGCTAAAGGAGAGTTTGTCAGCCCACGGACACAGTTGGTTTCAGAAAAAGTGAAAGGTCCGATTTTTGTCTTTGGAGATCGGGTTCACATTGACTCGGAAACCTACTTTATGCATGATGGTGTGCTGTCTACCTGTGATATGAGTGAACCTCACTATCATCTGGCAGTCAGCGAGCTGGAAATCTATCCCGGTGACAAAATGGTTATCCGCGGGGTGCGCTTTTATGAAGGAAAGCTGCCGCTTTTCTATTGGCCTTATCTTGTCATTCCTCTTGATGATGAAGAATTCGATTTTACGCTGCCGGAAATTGGCTACAACAGCAGCGATGGATATTATATCAAGAACCGCTACAATTACTATATCAGTGAAAACGCCAGCGGTTCCCTGCTTTATGATTACTACACCCGCAAAGGCTTGGGTTTAGGTGTTAACCACAATTACCGCCATGATCTTCTGGGAGATGGTACCGCAGCATTTTATGCTCTGCCTTTTGCTGCCAGCAAGTATCTGATGGCGCAGGTTCAGCATAAGTATTCAGGTGATAATTTCACGCTCAGTACCAGTAATGCATATCTGCGGGAGTATCAAAACGCTGTACTGAAGCAGGACAGCTCCAGCTCCACCAGTTTTTCGTATCAAACTGAAGCTATGCGGTTAAACGGCAGTTTTAACTACCGTTTAGATCAAAAAGGAGAGGAAAAATCCTCCACCTGGACTGCTTCAGGCAGTTGGCGGTACCAGCTGAATCCCAGCTGGGATATCAATGCCAATTCTAACATAACAGCAAAAGACGATACGAAAACCCGGAATCACCTAGTGGAGACCAGCTATCGATATCAGAACCACCGCTTCAACCTGGCAGTGGAGCAGAAATACAATCCGGATCTGTTGGATGAGCTCAAAAAACCAGCGTGGAGCAGCATCAACCGCATGCCCGAGTTTACCTGGCAGTGGTACAACCCGTCTTTAGCCGGTGCAGCATGGCCGGGTCAGTTCCAGGTTTCACAGGGCAGGTTCAGCGAATATCCTGCTGATGTAACCGCTTGGCGGATTGCGCCTGCAGTGGAACTGTTCACCCAGAGCTGGCGCTCTGATTTCGGAACTACACTTACGTACGGTGGTAATCTAACAGGTTATTTTTATGATACTAATCAGAGCCAGCAGTCTGTGTATGGCCGTTTCGGTTTGACTCAGCAGCTGACGGATACCACCAGAGTAACCGCTAATTATCAGAAGCGCTTGGTATGGGGCGAAACTCCGTTTAAATTTGATAAGTTAAATGAACAGGACCAGTTGACTGGTACCTTTAGGTATTCTAAGCAGCCGATTACTCTCACTGTCAGCAGTGGCTATAATTTTCTCAACCAGCGTTTCAACAATCTGCGAACCCAATTAAATTACAGCGGTTCCGGACAGCCTGTTACAGCCAGTTTGGCAGTCAACTACGATCTAAACAACCGCCGATTCGGTGAGTTAAGCGGAAGCATCAACTATCGGCCTCAGACTGACTGGGTTTTCAATGTTGGAGCGGTGTACAATATTCACAGTCAATCGCTGAAGCGGGTTAATGGGAAAATTGTCTTTGATTTAACTGAAACCCTTAAGCTCAGCTATGATGTGGTTTATGAGCCGGAAAAAACGCAGAAATTGAGTACCGGGAAACTAGTGTTGACCCTCGATTTGCACTGCCGCGAGCTGGTGATGAGCTACGATCAGGTGAGGGAGGAATTTAAAGTTCAGTATTCTATTAAAGCCTTCCCGAAACTGCCGATTGAGATCAGTTCAAAGGAAGGAATCAGCTTCTTTGAGCTTGAGGATTTGAAAGATACGTTCGGAAGCAATTAGCCTGTCGGATAGAGGCGAGGTGAGTTCATGACCCCACGACATAAAACTGCAGTCATTGCAGTGATCGTTATTACAACTATCGTCGGAGTTATTCTTGTGGTCCGCCCGGAAAGTGATGGTCATGAGATAGAGACAGCGGATCCCGGCGTGATTTTGGAAAGAGTTTCCCTGGTGGGTAACGACAAAGGCGTTCGTCAATGGGAACTGACTGCCGAATCACTGCGGCAGGAAAACAGCTTAGTTTATTTAGATCACCTCGATCAGATGATCATCTTTGCAGCAGAGGAGCCGCGATACTACCTTTCTGCGGATCAGGGGATATGGTCCCCGAAACAGAATGAACTGCACTTGAGCAGCAATGTCACCGTTGAGGATCAGTCAGGATTCTATCTGGCTACCAACCAGCTGGTTTGGTATGGTGCCAGTGAGTATATTGAATTTATGGGGGATACGTCTGTAACCATACATCAAGGAGGAAAAGGCGATGAATAGGGTAACTGCTCTGATAGTGATATTTACAGTGGTGGCACTGGCGCTTGTCAGTGCAGGCGCGGCAGCCCAAGAAGGTTCGGGAGAAATAGAGGTCGGCATAGTCGGTGTACCCGAAGGTGTGCGAGCGGGTGGCTTTGATTTAAAAACAGAGATTTTTACAGCCGACGTATCCCAAATTGAAGGGGCGTATGTGCAGATTAAATATGAGGGTATTATTGTAATTGGTCAGATTGTTGAATTTCGCCGCAAGGACAATTACCTGGTTGTGACCGGTAATGTCCAGGTTGAGCAGGATGATCTGTTTTTAACTGGTGATAAAGTTGAATATTATACGGAGCAGGAGAAGATGATCGGCACCGGCAACCTCAAAGTAACAACTAAGGATGCGGTTGTTTGGGCTGATCAGATGGTGTTCTTGAGGAATGAGGACAAGGTAGACTTCCTCCAGAATGTAATTGTGGAAGTTACGGATGCGGAGATGTTTGGAGAGCATTTTGTTATGCTGAGAGCTGAAGAACAGATGGAGTTTATCGGACCATTCCGCGGTGAATTTCGGCGAAATCAGGCTGAATAGGTACTAGTTACCTCTGCTAGCTGTTATTACCGCTTAAAACCCCTCCAGCTGGTGTGTTATAATGAAAACACCAGGTGAGGAGGGGTTTTTTATGTTCAAGTTCTTTCGTGATGGCTTTTTTCGCGATTATATAATATTAATTTTGGTGACGATCATTGTTGGAGCCGCAGTCTCCTCAGGAGCAGCCTGGGCAGTGGATTCGTATTTTGGTGATACAATCCAGGATGTGATTGGCGACAATGGAGAATATGATCTGATCCTCCATGTCCGTGAAGCGTCTAAGGAAGCGGCACTGCGCGAATTGGAAAGGATAGCAGACCAGCAGTTTAAGGGAGCGGTAATCAATCAAACGATCTCTGTTGCAGGTCAGGCTAATTTTCTGTTCGGATTTCCACAGGAAGCAAAAACTGAAGACACCTTCTCCCGTCTGCCGTCGATTTTCAACGGTGTGCCTGGATTAAGCAGTTATACAGTTATTGTAGAACCAAGTGTATTGGTTCGCGGTGTGCATCCTAGTGTGGCCCAAACACTGCAGCAGCGCTTTAATCAGCTGGATGGTGTTGATTTTGCCTTTAAAGATGGAAAGAATATGCTAGTTGTATTAGAGTCCGCTGAACATTCGAAAGCGGTAATGAATGAAATAAAAAAAATACTCAAAGAGTATCAAGTATTAGAAGTCCGATTTCCGATTGGATTTGAAGTCGATGTGCAGAAAACCGCTGATCAAATAGTCAAGGTGCTGAAGGAACAGTATCAGTCCGCCGATTTAGCTAATGTCTCATCAGCAGAATATGGGGAAGAACTAGATGCCCTGATGAAGACTTTGGTTGAGATGCGCCACTTTTTGTTGAGCTATGCTTCGAAAGTCAGGATTGATCTTAAGCCTAATTCAAATCTGGTTGTCGGTGAGCAGATTATCGTGCAGGGCATGAGTGCAGATGCGCCTGAGGTTGGTAAACCGATTGAACCAGATCATGTGTTAATTGAAGTGCTGGAGGTTCAGGGCAGTCAAGCCCAGGGAATGATTGTATCCGGATCTATTGCTGATGCTGGAGAAGCACTCACTCAAAACGGGTACAAATACCGCAGTGATAATATCGTTGGTGAACAGATTGGTGAGGTACGCCTGGAAAACGAGCGCTATCGGTTGAATTATGCTATCGATGAAAGTCTGCGGCTGTTGGAAGAGCTGGATGAGCTTTCAGTAGAGGCAGCAGTGGCAGTTGATAGGGCTGATGCTGTTTTGACTACATTTCAAGAAGCGCTGATGCAGCTTGAAGTGCTTCAGGTGCAGATGCGGCAGTTGAATGAAGGTTTAGCCGAAAACGGTGTGCAGTCTACAAGCGAGCAGTTGATTATCTCGCTGTTTTTAAATGGCCTGCTGAAGAATATTGCTAAAAGCGGTTCTGAAAGCGCAGAAGAATATGGTCTGGATACGCTGGAAAATCTGGATGTGGCTTCGATGCGCTCCAGCCTCAGCAGTATCGCTGATCAAATCAGCAATGTACAGGACATCGATGTGCAGGCGATTATCGATCAAATAGCTGACATCCGCGATAGTCTGCCGGAGCTTGATGATGAGGAGATCGGAAAATCAGTGCGCCTAGTTGACAACTATATCGGCGGGCAGGTAATACCCGGTGAGCGCATTCAGATTCTGGTCGAAAATGCTCAAATCGATGAGGAAAAGGTTGAGCCTGTGATCCGCGATCATCTAGACAATCAATATCTCAACACTTACTCCATCTCGGTTGGTACTGTAAATCCAGATACGCGAACAGAAGTATTCCGCATCCTCAAAGAGGTGCGTGCTACTATTGCTGGTATGCTGTCAATTGTGTTCGTTGGGATCTTTTTGATGCTGGATCACGCAGCAGTTTTCAGTACTCTCAAGTGGTTCAGAGTAAACAAGAAAGCTTCCCAGAGCCGCTTGGGCCGCTGTTTTAACCCGATTGTAATTCTTGGAGCAGCAGTGGGAATGATGATGCTGGCAGCCACATACACTTTGGCCCGCGGGGATATTCCTTATGTTTCTGGGAGTGCAGTCGTCATTACTGGGGCAGTGCTGGGCGGTTTGATTGGCGTGTTTTCGGAGAAATTCAGTCCGGTTCACAAAGATGAAATCATGGCAGGATTGTCCTTAGGCTTAAGCAATGTTCAGATCATGCATGAAATTGTGATTCCTGCCGGTAGACCGGGGCTGCTGAACTTGCTGAACCGCACAAAACAAAGATTTTAGGAGGGATCCAAATGCTGAAGATTAAAGGTTTGAAAAAACAGTATGGTAAACAAGTTGCTGTTGACGGCGTAGACTTGGAAGTCCAGCGCGGTGAAACAGTCGTGATCATGGGTCCCAGCGGGTGCGGTAAATCAACAACAATCCGCTGCATCAATCGTTTGACAGAACCGGATGAGGGTGAGATTTTGTTTGACAGCAGATCCGTACTGAATTTAGACGGCGAGGAACTGCGCAGCTTCCGCAGATCAGTTGGTTTTGTGTTTCAGCAGTTCAATCTAATTGCCAGACTAACTGTGCTGGAAAACGTCATGTTTCACCTGGTTTTAGCCGGTGTTCCCCGGGTGCAGGCCGAAGCTAGAGCGCAGCAGGCCCTAGCTAAAGTAGGCTTGAACGGGATGGAAGCTAAACGTCCAGCCGCGCTCAGCGGTGGTGAACAGCAGCGGGTGGGTATAGCCAGAGCCTTGGCTTCAAACCCGCAGCTGATGCTCTGGGATGAACCGACGGCTTCCCTTGATCCGATTTTAGTTGGTGAGGTATTAGAGGTGATGGAGGAGTTGGTGCGGACAACCAATACAACATCAATCATAGTCACTCATGAAGTCAGCTTCGCTTTAAAAGTTGCGGATCGCATTGTCTTAATGGATCGAGGTAAAATAGTTGAGACGGGTGCACCTCAGGATATCTTCACTTCTCCCCAGTCTGAAATCGGCCGAAAATACCAGCGGTTGATTGCCGGCTGAGCCCTGGCAGGAAAAAACTTTTTAGTGCCGAACTATTAAAACAAGCCGAGGGAATCTCGGCTTATTTTCTAAATTTGTTAAGCAAGAAGGTGGATACCTGGTGAATATTGATCAGATCCTACATCAGCTCCCTCACCGCTATCCGTTTCTGATGGTGGACAGGGTGCTGGAATGGGAAAGAGGAAAAAGGTTAGTCGCAGTTAAAAATGTAACTATAAACGAGCCCTTTTTTCAGGGACATTATCCCCATTTTCCTGTCATGCCGGGCGTATTGATCATTGAAGCCATGGCTCAAGCAGGAGGGCTGGCGGTAGCAGCCGATCCTGATTCAGATGATCCAGATGAAACTTTGGTTCCGCTTTTAGCCGCTGTCAATCAGGCGAAGTTTCGAAAAATGGTGCGGCCCGGAGATCAGCTGGTGATTGAGATTGAGGTGCTGCGGGCCAGAAGCCGGATTGTAAAGGTCGCCGCAAAAGCTGAAGTTGACGGTGAAACTGCAGCGGAAAGCGAGCTGACTTTTGTGCTTACAAAGAGAGGAGCCAATCAATAACAATGGCACAGAAACGCATCATGATCATTGGCAGTGATAACTCTAGTGATCTTTATGGAGCTCAATTAGCACAAGCATTAAAGGGGGTTATACCGGATCTGGCGCTGCTGGGAGTTGGCGGAGCGCTGATGGATGAAAATGGTGTGGAACTCATCTATAACATTTCGGAATTAGAGAACCTGGGTGGATTCGAGGCGCTCAGGGCTTCTCATGTTGTTAAACGCTTGGTTCAGCGAATCTCAGAAGCGATGGATAAATTCCAGCCCGGCTTAGTAATTCAAATCGGGCTGCCGGTATTCAGCTTAAAATTAGTTGAATTGGCAAAGACCAAGGAAATTCCGGTTGTATATTATAATTCCCCTTTAAATTGGGACACTGAAGATGTTAAGATATCCCGTCTCGCAGAGGTGGTGGATAAGGTAATTGCGGTTTCGCGCTATGAGTCTGAGCTGTGTCAAAAGCACGGCATCGATGTAGAATTTGCGGGCCATCCATTAGTCGATATCGCTGCTGTAAAGCCCAGGCCTGAAATGATTGACGAACTGAACTTAAGCAGTGATAAGCCAATTGTGGCACTTGTACCGGGACTGCGGGAAACTGAGGTAAAAGTCTATCTCCCCACATTATTCAAAGCAGTTAACCGAATCAATGTTGAGGAGCGCGCAGTGCAGACCGTAGTAGCTGTTCCCCAGTCAATCAATCAGGGATGCTGCGACAAACTGATTGAAAAATGGGATGTAGATGCGGTGACATTCACTGATGATGTATATGGGATTCTTAACTATGCGGATGTGGCTGTCGTTACCAGTGGATCAGCAAGCATACTAGCAGCTTTAACCCATGTGCCTGCAGTAGCAGTACATAAAGTAGCTACTACAACTTACTTTTTAAATAAAATGCTGCTGCGCAAATCTCCATTTGCAATGATCAATTTTTTGATGCAGGACAGTGTAGTTCCGGAATTAGTCCAGAATGATTTTACTGAAGCTAAGGTTGCTGAGACAGTAGTTGCTTTATTGGAAGACCAGGATGGCAAAGCTGAATATCTTAAAAAACTGAAGCGTCTGCCGGCTGAATTTGGAACCAGCGGAGCTGTGGCACGAGCTGCGCAGATCATTGCAAAAATGCTGAACATCGGTTAGAAGGAGCGGTCGAGCCCGTGAGTATTGTCGCCACAGATTTAGTTAAGCGCTATGGGAAGCGGACAGTAGTAAACGAAGTAAGCATCCAGGTTAAACGCGGTGAAATCGTTGGCCTGCTCGGTTCTAATGGCGCAGGCAAGACCACAACTTTTGCGATGATTGTCGGTTTAGAGCGGGCAGATGCCGGTGCAATTATTCTTGATAACCATAATATTACCCGCATGCCAATGTACCGACGCGGACGGATGGGAATTGCCTATCTGCCGCAGGAGCCGTCAGTGTTCAGGAAGTTAACGGTTGCTGAGAATATAATGGCAGTGCTATCTTTGAACCAATTAACCCATGAAGAGCGCCTGGATAGACTGGAGAGTCTGCTCAAGGAATTCCGCTTAGAACATGTGCGGGATCAGAAGGGGTACCAGCTGTCCGGGGGTGAGCGCAGAAGAACAGAGATTGCTAGGGCTTTAGCAGGCAATCCTTCGTTTTTGCTTCTGGATGAGCCTTTTGCGGGAGTGGATCCCATCGCTGTTAGTGATATTCAGCAGATTATTGCTTCCCTAAGAGCGAGAAATCTGGGTATATTGGTCACCGATCACAATGTTCGGGAAACCCTAAGAATTACTGATCGGGCTTACATTATGCACGAAGGCAGGATTCTGGTTTCAGGCGGGGTGGCCGATGTGGCAGAAGATCAGTTGGCGCGGCAGTACTACTTGGGCAGTGAATTTCGATTGTAGTGCAGAAGCTGGAAAGTAACTAAAAGGGGTGAGCTGCGGATGTATGGATTTACATTAATATTAATCCTTGCCTTCATCGGGGGAGTAATCGCTTACATCGGTGATAAAATCGGCATGAAAGTCGGTCGGAAGCGGCTCACTTTGTTTGGTCTGCGTCCAAAATACACCGGAATTATTATTACGATTTTTACCGGTATTTTTATTTCTGTGGCTTCGATTGTTATCCTAACAATCGCATCTGATGATGTGCGGACTGCGCTTTTTGAGATGAAGGAGATTCAGGAAACTCTCGCCCGCAACCAGCAGCAGTTGGAGCAGAGTGTGGAGACAATGGCGCAGATGGAGCAAGATCTGCAGACACTTATTAAGCAGCGAGATGCTGCTGCGGCAGATTTGGCGCTGGCACAATTGCACTTGGAGGAAACACGCGCTCAGTACAATGAGCTGGAGCAGATGCGTGCTCGACTGCAGAAGGAATATGATGAGCTGGAAGCGGAATATGATGAACTAAAAGTCGTGCAGTCCTTTATTCGGTTAGGTAACGTAGCTTTTCGCTCAGATGAGATTATTTACGCGCAGGTAATCGAGGCCAGTTCAGATCTTGAGGAGAACTACACCCGCCTTTATGATGTTTTAAAAACTGCCGACCGAGTTGCTTATCAATTAGGAGCCAGGGTTGACGGTGATTCCGAGTCTGCGATCATCATTCCTCAAGATGCTGTGGATTTTGCTGCTTTGTACATTCAACAGGAGCAGGGCTTGTTTGTGGTGCGTGTGCTGTCAGAAACAAACACGGTTGTGGGAGAGCCGGTCAAAGCTTATCTAGGCATCATCAAAAATGAATTGGTTTTTCCAGAAGGCATGGTACTTGAAGAGACGGTACTCGATCCTGATATTGAGATCGATTTAGACAGGGTGATTCTGGAGCTTCTAAACAAGGTCAATGCTGTGGCGGTCCGGGAGGGCATGATCACTTCGATTGGCGGAGGAGCAGTCGAGGTTGACGGCAATGAATTCATGAAAGCAATAGCACAGGCTAAGGAAGAAACCGGCAGAGTGAGAATACGGGCTGTTGTCCTAGCAGATACGTACGCTGCCGAAGGCCCTGTTAAACTTAAGCTGGAAGTTACTTCGGATTAGTGACAGACGCGCGGATATTTAGTATAATAATGATGAAATGAAAAAGTAGTTATGGTACCGTGCTGTAACTACTTTTTCACCATATCTACCCTCAAAAAAATTATTTTTCATAGAAGGAATATACTTGAGAAGTGTAGAAAGAGAGAAAAAGATAGTCTTGTGAAGTAGGTCTTTTTCCTTTTTTCTAACTATGTAATAATGATTTGGAAAGGAGGAGTTCGTCTCATACATAAAGTATTATATCTACTAAGGCCAAGTCGCAGAGGAAGTTGAAATCAGCGGCGGAGCTGCTATGGCGAGGAAACAGGGAAACTCGTTGTGCGGCTATGCTGAACTGATCGAGCAGAGGTTTGGCAAAATATTAATTTTAGGAGGTTATCGCTGATGAACTTGAAAAGAGTTTCAGTAGTATTAGCAGCAGTATTAGTTCTCGCTATGACTACATCTGTTTTCGCAAGCAATCCGTTTTCAGATGTACCGGCGCACCACTGGGCTTATGATTCAGTAACTAAACTTGCTGCGGTAGGTTTGGTTGAAGGTTACCCTGATGGTACATTCGGTGGGACCAGAACAATGACTCGTTATGAAGCTGCTATGGTATTCGCGCGTGCCTTAGCAAGATTGGAAGCTTTAGTTGAAAGCCAGGTTATCTCGAATACCGCTGGCGTTCAAGAGCGCATCACTGCAGATATTTTAGCTGAGTTAGAAACTATTACAAATGAACTGGCTGAATTAATCGAGGCTAAACTGGCTGAGCTGGACATTGCAGTTCAAGAAGCAGTTTCTGCTAAAGATGTTGTTGAAATTCAACCGGTTGAGCGTCCGTTTGTAATGACTGAAGAAGCTGAAGCTGTTATCGCTGCATTAGTTGGCGAGTTAACTAAAGAATACTTAGCTGAAGCTAAAGAATTAGCTACCGAAACAATCGTCGAAACTGGCGTAATTGAAAGAGTAGTTGTAGAAGACGTTGATGAAGATGTTGTTAGAGCTATCGCTGAGGAAGTTTTAGCTTCCAGCTTATGGGCAATCGAAGAAGATATCTTCAATAATGCTCAGTATACTAAAATGGTTACCAACAGACTTTCTGACCGTTTAGACCGGGTAACCAGAGAAGTTGACTTGATTTCTGCTGACTATGTAACTGGTGAAGAAGTAGATGCAAGATTCTACGACCTGGAATACGTAGTTGAAAGCAATGCTGATTACGTTCAGATGGTCACAAGCCGCATTAACGACCGTCTCGGCCGCGTAACCAGAGAGGTTGATGTTCTGAAAGCTGCGCACGCTGAAGATATCAACACTGTTAACGGCTTAATCGCAGCTCTTGAAGGCGATGTAACTGCACTTCAAAGCGCTTTGGATGCAGAAGTACTGGCATTAGCCAACACATTTACTGCTGTTAACAATGAATTTGCTGAAGAGCTTGCTCTGCTTGGAGTGCGCATTGATGATTTAGAAAAACTGTATGCTGGCCTTGACAGCCGCGTAGCTGATGTTGAAGCTGCTGTAACAGGCGTAGAAGCAGCTGTAACAGGCGTAGAAGCAGCTGTAGCTGAGCTCGATGCTAAAGTTGACGAAGCTACTAAAGTTAAATTATCCGGCTCCATCAATTATGAAACTGGAACAACCAAGGTTTCCACTGTTGTAGGCGACAACAAAGTTGATCTGGACAGTGCTCAAGGTATTCTTAAAGAGTATGAAAAAGATCTGTGGTCCGAAACCAAACTTGAAACCAAGTTAACTGCTCGCCTCAGCGAAGGTACAACTGCCAGCTTAACATTAGGCGGCAAAACTGATCTCCCGGCAAATGTTGCCACCTTTGATAACTATGTACTTGAAGTTGTAAGCGATACTCCGATTAACCGCTTTGCTTTAGGTACTATTGGCGGAGATGTTCCAAAGAGATTCGATACCAACGCATTGAGTGTTAAACCAAATAGAGCGGTTCTTGCTGACATCGCTTTAGGCGATATGGATGTTTATGCCCTTGCAGGTCAAAGAACTAGCGACGGTATGTTAGCATTAGGTGCTAAGTATTCACTGGTACCAGCATTTGGCTTCAAACTGACCGGTGCTGCTTACACAGATAAGAGCTTAACCTATGCTGATGAAACAGCTGTTGCAGCTGGCCTGTTTGGTACTGTGCTTGGCTTAGACTATGATGTTAAAGCGGTATTAGACCGTTTTGATACCGAAGACGAGATCAGTCTCACAGATGCTATGCTGTTTGACGTTAATCTCGGCGCTGAAATCGGCGTATTGAGCCTTGATGCAAGATGGACCAAAGCTGGTGCAAGATTTGGTGAAGGCAACCTGACCAGCAGAGGCTTCACCGACAGCGATGCTCAAACCAGACTGGCGCTTGACGCTGGCGCAAACCTGTTCGGCATTGACCTGGCTGCAAGCACATACAATGAAAAGAACGCAGCTGGTGACAACCTCATCAACTCCACAATGCTGAACGCTGGATACGAATTGAATATCTTCCTGCCAATCAATCTCTCTGCTGCATATGGCTGGAAGCTCAACGACGATCCTGCAGTTGAAGAAAACGATGTCCACACTCAATTTAAAGTGGGCACAGGCCTAGAGCTGTTCGGTCTCGATGTTGATGGTAGCTTCACATATGCTAACAACTACATCGATGGCGATTGGCGTAATCCAGGCAAGTGGACTGGTAAAGACCTGAGCTTTGTAAATGCTAGTGTCGGTTACGGTAAAGACCTTGGTGGCGCAGCCTTAGATTTAGGCTATAACTTCGAGTTAATTCTGCCAAGGGATGATGAAACCGCTGATGAGTTTGCTAACCAAATGACTCATCACGTAACAGCCGGTTATGGATTTGCTGAAGGTATGAAGCTGAACATGTCAGCTAAGAGAGTTAACATCAACCTCGCTGACGAAACAGCAGAAAACGTTGATGAAATCAAAGCTGGCTTAGGATTCTCCTTCTAGGCTGAAGTTAAAATGCAATAAAAATACCCACACGGCTTCGTGTGGGTATTTTTTACGATCAGAAACAATTAATGCTTTGCGAATAGGATACATTAAGGGGATAATTATGGACTCCAGAGAAACAATTATGGCTGTTGATCCCGGTAGTGAAAAGTGCGGCTTGGCGATGGTGCGGGGGGAAGAAATCCTGGTCAAGGAGATAGTGCCTCGAAAGCATCTTGTCGAGAGGATAAAAACTCTCATGACAGAAGCCGGTCCCATTGTTATTGGGGATAGAACCGGCAGCAGAGCATTTATCCAAGAACTAGTAGATAAAATTCCGGAAGCAGCTGAACGAATTGTGACAATTGATGAGCACCTATCAAGCGTTGAAGCCCGTTCCCTTTATTGGAAGTATAATCCACCGCGGCGGTGGCGGAGACTTCTGCCTGTTTCGCTTCAGACACCACCGGTACCCATCGACGACTATGTCGCAGTGATTTTGGCTCACCGTTACCTATCTGGTAAATAAAGGAATTTAGACAAAAATCTTGAATTGGGGAGGTTTCTGGACACCTTTGGCGAAATTTAAATCAGGATAAATATCAGAATGGGGGGGTTGTTGTGAACAAACGAATTGTCATCATTTTTATGTTGGCAATGGTGATAATGCTTTTGCTGCCGGCAACAACCTGTTATGCCCAGGCCCAGAACACTGAGCAGTGGATTTATGATGCTGTCAACTATTTGGTAGATCAGCCGTTTGGTGATTTATATAGAGATATAAATCCTGAAAACCGCTATCAGGTGTCTTTAGCTGTAGCAAACACAATTCAGAGTATTGATCTGAGCAACAGCTCGCGCATCCAGCGCTTTGGAGTCAGCCGGAAAATCAACCTTCAGGAAATCATTGCTGATTACAATCAAAGGGCTGCGGGAAATATGCGGTTATCAGATCAGCAGATCTTGGTTTTAGCAGCATTGGCTTATGAGTACCGCAGTGAGCTGAATGTGCTCGGCTATTGGATCGAAGATCTGCATCCGATTGAATCCTTAGTTATCGCTTCGGAAGAAACCGCAGCTAAGGAGACTGATTCGCTGATCAATTTCAGCGGAAGCGTGTCAGCACAGAATCTTGCCGTGCAGTCTAATCACAGTCAAGGCGCAGCTTTTAACCGCGAGCGTGTTTTAAGCAAATACTTCGGTGATGAAGAGGAAGACACCCAGATCTTGATTAATAGTTTGGTACCACTCTGGTCGTCAGATTGGTACTTCGGTGCCGGATACTCTTTGTCAGAGGGAGATGCGGAAGATGAGACTACCGGTTATGCCGGGATTATCGGCGAATACTCGATATTTAAAGACATTGTGCTTGAGGGTCAATACCTCCATAATCTGTCCCAGCCACTGGAACCGGGAATTTTCCAATTAGGTGCTCGAGGCCGGTTTGGCAATATGGAGCTTAGGGGATTAGTGCAGACCGAGGACAATGTTGAAGAAGGAACAAAGGCTAGTTTAGATTTAACCTATGGTGGTCCCAATACTCTCTCAATTAGAGCGGGATATAATGCTAACTTAAAGACAATTTCTCAGCTCAGTACCAGTATCGATGTTGACATCCCGATCTCTCAAGGCCGCCTTACACTTGGTGTCTCGCAGGAATGGAATCAAGAACGCGATCCGAGTGAGGATGACTCAGTTAAGGGGTCTGATCAGACTAAGGCCTCGATTGGGTTTAATTATGATTTTTCGCAGGAAATGTCATTTAAGTTAGATTACCGCTTGATTGATTTCAGCGATGTTGATCGGGCGTTTGCTGGTTTTTCCATCAGATTCTAACAAGGAGGAACATTATGAAGTTTAAATTGATTAGCTGTCTAGTAATTGTAGGCATTCTGGCTGCACCTTTTACAGTTGCGGCTCAGTCCACCACCTCTCCTCTAGCAATTCTCAATGACTTAGAAAGAGTGCTGTATGGTGAAGCCCAGAGCGGAGCCCTTCTCAGTCGGGTCGAAGAGATCGAGCTGGAAATTTTTGGTTCAGTTCAGTCCGGTCCAGTGATGACCCGCATCGACCGCATTGATGAGTATTTATCCGGTGATATTCAAGGAACAGGCCTTAAACTGCAGTTAAACTTGGTTGAATGGGGTTTTTTAGAACAGCTAACTGCCAATGAACCACTGATGAGACGGCTGGAGAGAATTGAGTTAGAATTTATTGGTGAACCACAGCCGGGTCCTATTGTAGAACGTCTTGAGCAGCTGATGCTGTTTATCTGGGGGACAACTAAGCTGGATATGGAGCCAGTAAAGATTCCCGCTTCTACTTTGGTTGAAATTCAGCTGCTGACTACAGTCGATTCAGCGGTAAACAAGGTAGGAGACCAGGTAAAATATAAGGTTGCATCTGATGTGATTATCGACGGCCGGATTGTTATTCCTAAAGGTGCCCAGGGAATCGGTCGGGTAACAGAAGTTGTAAGTGCCGGGAATCTCGGTAAGAATGGAAGAATTGTCATTGATTTTGGATCAATCCAATCCTTTGATGGGCGCAATATTAGATTGGCAATTTCTGAAAAAGCACTGGAGCAGAATACTCGCTTAGAACTGGCTGCCGGTGCGAGCATGGCAGGAGTTCTGCTGCTTGGTCCAATTGGATTAGTAGGCGGCTACTTCGTTAAAGGCCAAGATGTCAAAATTCAAGCAGGTTCGAAGTTCTTTGTTGAAACTGAACTTGATTATCAGGCATTGGGATTTAGATTAGTTCCAGCGCGGTAAAAACATTTAATTTGCCTAAAATTACGAAAAACCGCTGGCAAAGCGGTTTTTCATTTTGGAAATGCGATTCATGCAGGATAATGGATCGTTGAGGACGAAGAAAAGCTGAAGAAAAGCTATAATTTGGTACGAATTATTAGTTTGTGGGGGTTGTCCAATGAACGGTTTAGAAACAGCAAAGTTACGACTATCACTAATTATCGCCTTGTTGATGTTCTTGACATGCTCAATCGCAACAGCTGCTGCAGTTAACTACCAGCTGGACACAGGAGATGTGCTGGAAATTACAGTTTGGGGACACCCAGAATTACGAACAGTTGTTCAGGTTAGACCTGATGGCTATATTACATTCCCACTAGTGGGTGATCATCTAGCCACGGGTAAGACAACGACCCAAGTTGCGCAGGAGATTCAATCAAAACTGCAGACTTATGTGGTCGAGCCAAGCGTGACTGTTATTATTACCGAATTTAGAACAATTCGGGTTCAGGTGCTTGGAGAAGTCCGTACCCCTGGGTACTATCGATTGAAAGCAGATGACCGGCTGATTGATGCGATTGGACAAGCCGGAGGGCCTAATCAGGACGCCCTGCTTTCTGAAGTAACTGTTACGCGGATGACAGGTGAGGCTGCTTCGAAGGAGACCTATGATGTAAGTAAGTACATAAATGACGGCGCAGCTGACCACAACCCAGCTTTAAAGGATGGAGATGTGATTTATATTCCGAAGTCCGGTCACGCGCTGGTGTTAGGTGCGGTAGCGAAGCCCGGCAGTTATCCGATTCAAACAGACATGGATTTGCTTGATTTGATTGCCGTCAGTGGCGGCGCTTTAACCGGAGCCGATCTTTCCCAAGCTGTGCTCACCCGTAAGAAAGATGGCGCTCATGTGGATTATACTGTTGATCTGACCAGTGTCATGCAGTCAGGCAAAGGGACATGGTCGGTTCAGGCTGATGACGTGCTGTTTATTCCGGAAAAGAAGGAAGTCATCCTTTTCGGGGAGGTTAGAACTCCGGGCAGCTACTCAATTGAAACAGGTACTACGCTGGTTCAGCTGATTAGCGAGGCTGGCGGGGTAACTGCCATGGGTGATGCAGCTCGGGTCAGCATAGTGCGCATCATCGGTGAACAAGAGGAATCTTTAACCGTTGATATCAGTGATACTTTGTCTGGAAAACCGGGAGCCAATCCCCGCCTGTATCCCGGTGATATTATTTATGTTCCAGAAATATTGAATACAGTTTTAGTGCTTGGCGAAGTGCGTCAGCCTGGGGCATTTGTTTTAAAAGAACAGATGGGTATTTTTGACGTGCTTGCCCTAGCAGGTGGTACCAATGATTCCGCCGCTTTAGAGCGGATAACAATTACACGCCAGTCTGAAGCTGAAGTATTAGTTCAGGAAATTGATCTTACTAAGCTGCAGGGTACCGGAACCGGCAGAGAGATTGAACTGCTGCCAGGCGATGTTATTTTTGTACCGGAGGGAGCTCCTCAGGCTCTTGTCCTTGGACGAGTTGCAAGACCAGGGAGCTACCGCCTTACCGATCGGACAAAACTGCTGGATCTTTTGGCTGCAGCTGGAGGTCCGCTGGACAGCGCGGGAGACCGCATTCTCTTAACTCGCAATGAATCAACTGTAGAAATAGATTTAGGTGCCCTTACTAGATTGGGAATCGGCAACCAGACCATACTCCCGGGTGACGTTGTTTATATTACTGAGGGCAAGCATCAAGTTCTGGTTCTTGGAGAAGTGGCTAACCCCGGCTACCACCGCCTGGATTTCGGTGATCGGGTGCTTGACGGCATTGCCAAAGCTGGCGGTCTGCTTGATACTGCTGCCGCTGATCAGGTTAGTGTTACTCGGCAGGTAGAAGAGCAAGCAGAAGTTTATACCGTTAATTTAGAAGACTTAATGCGCAACCGCTTCTTGGACACTAATTTTATGCTTGAAGGCGGCGATGTGATTATAGTTCCTGAGGCAAGACGCTATGTAATGGTCTTAGGAGAAGTGGCCAAACCGGGCTACTATACTTTTGGACCGGATCAGCGCCTGCTGGATGTCATTGCGCTCGCTGGAGGTGTGACCAGCAGCGCTGCAGCTGACAGTGTCCAGGTCAGTAGAGTTGATGCCGATGATAATTCCAGCGCAGCGGTATATGATCTTGACGCAGTAATGAAGGGTTTAAGCAGCGATAATCCGCTGGTGCAAGCAGGAGATGTTGTCTATGTGCCCGAGCGCAAAACCTCTGTGCTGGTATTTGGCGAAGTTGCTTCACCGGGTTATTATCCTGTAACTGCCACTACCAATCTCTTGGATGCGATTGCCAGGGCAGGTGGTCTGACAGATCGAGCAGCAGCAGATCAGGTGAGCCTGACTCGAATTGTCGATGGGACAACCATGATCGAAACGATCGATCTGCAGTCAATTATGGAATCCGGGCATGGCAATATTCCACTGTCCGGTGGCGAGATGATTTTAGTGCCAGAGCTGGATTTAGAAGTGTCAATCTTAGGAGAGGTCAGAGCTCCGGGTCGATATACTATTCGGCGCGGGGAAAAACTCCTGGATGTTCTGGCTAAGGCAGGCGGACTGACTGATCGAGCTGCAGTTGCTGCCGTGAGTCTAACTCGGATAGTTGATGGAGCAGCTTCGATCGAAGTAATAGATTTGGAGCCGGTGATGGAAACCGGACAGGGAAATGTTCCCTTAACCGGTGGCGAGATGATTTTGGTTCCGGAGCTGGATCTAGAAGTATCTATCTTAGGTGAAGTTAGGACACCAGGTCGTTACACTATTCGCAGCGGCGAGCGGCTCCTCGATGTTTTGGCTAAAGCGGGCGGATTGACAGATGATGCCGATCCAGTGCTGACAATTACCCGCAGCAGAGGCAGCGAGCAGACAATCTATACCGTTGATTATCAACAGCTGGTGCGGTCCGATGGAGCGGAGCTGAATATGGCTGTGTTGGGTGGCGATATCATTCATGTTCCCCGCTTAAACCGCAGGGTACTGATTTTTGGGGAAGTAGCCCGACCAGGTGCTTATACTATTGATGAGTACACAACTCTGCTGGACCTAGTTGGATTAGCAGGAGGGCCCACTGAGCGGGCTAAGCTTGATGAGGTGATGATCGCAGCAGCCGCTGGAGGAACAGAAGTGAATTATTTAGATTTAGGAGCGGTGATTGCGAATCAGCAGCCGAACCCGTTATTATCCGGAGGAGAGGTAGTGCACATTCCGCAGGCGCGCCAGGTGCTGGTGATGGGAGAAGTGGCTCGGCCAGGAGCGTTCACTCTGCCGGAGGGAAGCCGTATTCTCGATCTGCTGGCATTGGCAGGAGGCCTAAAAACAAATATCAGTCAGCAGGAAATCGTCATAACTCGCCAGGAAACCGAAGGTGAGCAGGTGTGGATTACCACCTATCAAGCGTTGATGAGCAATCAGAGCGAACACAACCTTCTCCTTGCTGGCGGAGATGTAGTATTTGTTCCGGAGTTAAGCAGACAGGTCCTGGTTCTCGGAGAAGTGACCAGACCAGGAGTATATACAATTTATGAGGGAGCTCGTGTGCTAGATGCGATTGCGATGGCTGATGGACCGACAGAGCGGGCCAATCTCGGTGCGGTTGGCATTTATCGTGGAGAGGATTTGACTGTGCCGTCAACCCTGGCAGTGGGACAAGAACGGGTTCTGTTCCAGGGTGATGCCAGGGAAAACCCGGAAATTATGGGTGGAGATATCATTTATGTTCCTGAAACTGCAAAACCTGATTGGAATAAGATTCTTGGGTTAATGAGCGGGGTAAGGACATTCCAGCAAATTATAATAGATTGGTTTAAACCAGGTCGTTAGCCAGTGGGAGGTGGGTTGCAAATGGAAATGGAAGAAATGGATTTACTAGAGCTGTGGAACATATTGATGAAGCGCAAGCTCCAAATTATCCTCTGTTTCATCGTTGCAGTTGTGGCCGCTGGGGTGATCAGCATGTATATGGAGCCGATATATCAAGCAACTGCAACCCTAATGCTGAAAAATGAGAAGGCCAGCACATTAGCGGCTTTGGATCCATTGGGAGCATTAACTGGTTCTTCACAGGCAAATGTAATGCTGCAGAACTATATCTATATGCTGACCAGCCGCACAATGCTCACTGATGTTCTTGAAACCATGGGCATAAACCCGGTTACAGGTGATGATTTGCGAGCGGTCAACAATGCTCTGACTGTTCAGCAGGTTACCGGAACCGAAATTCTCGAAATTAAGCTTGAATCACCCGATCGGGAGTTTGCCGCTGATTTCGTAAACACACTGAGCCAAAAGTTTATCGATACAACACGCGATGACAACCGCTCAGATTTAAGGACTGCCAGGGAATACTTGGCTGAGCAGATTGAAATCGTGGCTGCTCAGCTGAAAGAGGCAGAGGAAAAGCTGCGGTCCTTCCGGGAGACCGAACGGGTTATTCAGCCGATGCAGGATTCGTCCCTGCTGGTGCAGCAGTACGTGCAGTGGGATACCGAGCTTACTCAAACCCAAATCGCTCGCATAGAAGTTGAGCAGCGCTTAACTCAGATTCAGGAGAAACTGCTGGCGCAGGATGAGATCATTATTTCTTCAACAACCATCCAAAACAACCCACTGGTCCAGAGCTATCAGCAGCGGTTGGCTGATCTGGAAATTGCTCTGTCCGGTGCCCGTGAACTGTATACGGAGCGCCATCCGGAGGTTTTAAGTCTGCAGGCAGAGATCCAAGAGGTCCGCACTAAGCTGGCTAATGAAGTGGAGCGGGTGATTGCCACTGAAACCCAGACAATTAACCCGATTCACAGTCAGCTGTACAGCCAGCTGATTTCTACTCAGGTAGAATTAGTGGCGATCAATGCTAGAGAACAGGCGATTTTGGAGCAGAGAAATGCGCTTGAAGGCCAGTACACCAATATTCCAGAAAAAGAGCTGGAGCTGGTGCGGTTGATGCGCGAAGTGAGCGTTCATGAAGATATCTATCTAATGCTCATGACTCGTTATGAGGAGATCAGGATTAACGAGCAGATGCATTCCGGAAATCTGCAGATAGTGGATCCCGCTGTTGTACCTCACAATCCAATTAAACCGCGGGTGAAGTTGAACATTGCCATTGGCGGCGTGCTTGGCCTGTTTGTCGGAGTGGGTCTCGCATTCTTACTGGAATTTGTAGACAACACTATTAAGACCAAAGAAGACGTAGAAAGAGTTTTAGGTCTTCCGGTGATCGGTCAGATACCGGAATTCGAGTCCAATGGTAAGAGTAAGATCAGATTCAAGCAGAGTGTAAGGATGTGATATGTTATGCCTAGACCCGATGAGCGCAGATTAGTTGTGCAGGAAGACCCGAAAGCTGTTAGTTCCGAGGCGTTTCGAACTCTGAGAACTAATCTGCAGTTTGCTTCGCCTGATGTTGAGTTGAGAGCAGTATTATTCACCAGCCCCGGGCCAGCAGAAGGCAAATCAACGGTGAGCTCAAATTTAGCTGTTTCTGTTGCCCAGACAGGTACTGAGATTGTCTTGGTCGACAGCGACCTGCGCAAACCGACAGTCCATAAAATATTTGGTCTGAATAATTCTGTTGGTTTAACCAGCGTTTTAACAGGTCAGATTAAACTAGAAGACGCTGTACAGAAAACCAAAATAGATGGTTTATCTGTGTTAACCTCTGGACCGATCCCGCCTAATCCGGCGGAACTGCTTCAATCCAAGTCGATGAGAGGCATTGTTGAGAGGTTAAAACAGGAGCATGAGCGAGTACTGTTTGACGCACCGCCGGTGCTCCCGGTTGCCGATGCCATGATTCTGTCTGCCTATGTTGATGGAGTTATCATGGTGATTCCAGCTAATCATGTGCCCCGTGAAATGGCTGTGCGAGCTAAAGAACTGCTGGAGAACACCAATGCCAGACTCCTGGGCGTCGTTCTGAATCAGGTGAAATACTCGCGGGATGGCGAGCAGTATTACTATAACTACTATACATCAGAAAGTAAATAGGTGTACTAAATGATCGATCTGCATTCGCATATCTTACCGGGCATTGATGATGGAGCAAAAGATCTTGAGATGGCTTTAGAAATGGCCCAACAGGCAGTTGCGCGGGGCATTAAAGCTGTTGCCGCTACGCCCCACTATCTTAAGGTAACCTGGTCAGAGGTAAAGAACAAAACGAACGAACTGCGGCTCCTACTTACGGATCATGGAATTGAGCTTGAAGTAATAGCCGGAGCGGAATTATATATAGATCCAATGTTTATTGACCTTCCGGCGGGCGAAATACCTACTTATAACGATACTGGACGCTACTGTTTAGTTGAGTTTCCCATGATGGAATTTCCGGCGTATATTGATCAGGTTCTGTTCTCACTCCAGGTTAAAGGTATTACTCCGATTATTGCGCATCCGGAGCGCTACCAGCGGGTAATTCGTGAGCCAAATTTGGTTGCTGAATGGATTGAAGCGGGTTCTTTAATCCAAATGAATGCCAACAGCGTGCTGGGGTTATTTGGTGAAAAGGTTATTAAGACAAGCAGGATCATGCTGGAGCACAACATGGTACACTTTATAGCTAGCGACGCCCACTCAACCGGGCGCCGTGGTTTTTGTTTAGACAGCGCTGCTGAAGCGGCAGCCAAGATAATTGCACCAGACGATGTGGAAAAACTAGTATCTTCAAATCCAGCCCTCGTTATTGCAGGGGAACCAATAGATATACCGGAGGTAAGATATTACCAGCCGCGCAAGCGATTTTGGTTTTTTAGGAAATAGGGGGGTCTAAAATTGAATATGGTGGAACTGCCACTGGAGCAGATTACTGTACCAGCTGATCATGTGCGCTCAAATCTGGATCAAGTTAAACTTGAAGATTTGAAAAACTCAATCGCAGAGGTAGGTCTGCTTCAACCCATCATTGTGATTGAAGATGGTGAGCACTACCGACTAGTTGCCGGTGCTCGCAGATTAGCTTCCTGCATTCGCTTGGGTTATGAGACTATTCCTGCGCTGGTGTTGAGTGAGGATGCATCTGTACGTCAGGTTCAGATTATCGAAAATATCCAGAGGGAAGATCTGAATCCTGTGGATCGAGCTGTAGCAGTTCAGCTGTTTATTCAGGAGAATAAGCTTTCAGTTCTGAAAGCCAGCCAGAAATTGGGAGTGCCGCGGACAACAATCAATGATTGGTTGGCTGTACTTGATTTGGACGAGAAGTATCAAAATGCAGTAATCAACAACTATTATGGCGGGAGTTCACCATTAACGCTTTCTCATGTAAGTTTGGCAAAGCGTTTTGCCAACAAAGTGGGCAGCGAAAACATGCTTAACGTGGTTTTGGATGCCATTCTGTATTATGGTTTAAACCGCGCTGAAACAAGGCGAGTACTCAAATTAGTAGAAAGTGCTAAGGATCTCAGTATAGATCAAGCAGTGCGGATGGTCCGATTGATTCCGCGGAAACGCGATTCGAATGAGGAGCCTCCCAGTTGGAGTGTGGAAAAACTGGTTGACTCTCTATCTAAGTCCGGTGATTATTTAGTCAAGACAAAACCGGATGATCTTAGGCAGTTGGACGATGAGCAGCGGAAGGAATTAGCCCGGAGGGCTAGGGCACTGCAGAGACTGCTGGACGAGGTTTTAGAGGCAGTAGAGGAAGATACACATATAAAGCGCTCAATCCTGATATAATACTGAGAAAAGGCAAACCGGCTTAAGAGGAGCCGGTTTGATGGGAATGGGGAAATGGTTTGGTTGTAATTAGATGGTTGTTAGTAACAGCTTATGTCGCCTTTATCTTCATCTTTTCGCAAAGTCCTGCTTCCAGTGCCGGATCGATGGCTGATTGGCTGCTTAATATGTTTCCTTTTCTTGATAACTACGATCTTGGTATGGTTGTGCTCTATCTGCGCAAACTGATTCACATCGGCGGATATTTTCTTGCTGCAGTTTTATTCTATGCAGCTGCAAAAGTATCGCCTCGCTTGGAAAGATTTCCGGCACACACAGCTTTCATTTTGGCAGTGCTGCTCGCTGTCTGCGATGAGAGCTACCAGACCAGGCTCACTCACCGCTCGGGCACTGTCAGTGACATTTTTATTGACTTAGTCGGAATTAGCTTGGGAATTATCAGTGTCAAGGTCTACCAGAACTTCAAAGGCAGACCAAAAAAAGCTTCCAGCAGTTAATGCGCTGGAAGCTTTTTTGATAACAGCACACTCCGCTCGGGCAGTGTGAGTGATACATCTTCAAGCTGTCTGATGTAGTTTTGCTGTTTATTTAACTCTTTTCGAAGCTGAGCGTTTTCTTCTTTAAGCCGGGCAATCTGATCTTTCAGCGATATTATTTCACTTTTAGATACGGATGACATCGCGGTACCTCCCGAAAACTAGCATTTTAAAAAATGCTTCGCTGTTATCTGTCAGAATCCTGCTTTTTTACACAAAATATTAAAATAAGGTAACTGCTTTGGTGATTGTCAGACACTCCGTTTTTTCTACTGCTTCATCGATGAGCGCGTCAATGTCAAATTGACTTTCTGCCTCCAGAACCTGATCGATGCGAGGTTTGGTAGCAGGATTTTTGGGCACAAAAACAGTGCAGCAGTCTTCATAGGGAAGGATTGAGGTCTCGTATGTGCCGATTTTCTTGGCTAAATCAACTATCTCCTGTTTGTCAAGGCCGATCAATGGCCTGAATATCGGCATATTGGTTACAGCATTGATGGTATGAATGCTTTCCATAGTTTGGCTCGCCACTTGTCCCAAACTGTCTCCAGTGATTAACGCCAGTGCTTTCTCTCTTTTAGCCAGTCTTTCTGCAATCCTGAGCATAAATCTGCGCATCAGGGTTATGTTCAAATCAGGATAGCGGCTCTTCTGGAGTACTTTTTGAATTTCTGTAAAGTAAACTATCCACAACTTAATCTCACCGTTACCGGCGTACTTTGCTAAGATTTGAGCTAAGTCAAGCACCTTTTGCTTAGATCTTTCGCTGGTAAAGGGGTAGGAATGAAAGTGGACTGCCTCCAGCGTTACACCCCGCTTCAAGGTCAGATAGCCGGCAGCTGGGCTGTCGATTCCACCTGAGAGCAGAAGCATTCCCTTGCTGGCGCTGCCCACTGGCATACCCCCAAGACCCGGGATTTCCTTGTGATAAAGATAAGCTCCTTCATTGCGGAGTTCGATATTCAGCAGAACATCTGGCTGATGCACGTCGACCTTGAACTCAGGGAAGTTCTGTAAAACATATCCGCCAAGTTCCCGATTCACTTCCATGCTGGTCAGGGGGAAATGTTTATTCGGTCTGCGGGCATTTATTTTGAAGGTACTGCCCTGCGCTTCTGCCATCAGCTTATTAGCTGCCTGTTTAATAGCATCTAAGTCCAGCTCAGTCTTGAGCACAGGCGAAAAAGAAACAATGCCAAACACTGTTTTTAAGGAGTCAACAACTGCCTGCCAATTTTCGCCGCAGTCGATGTAGACTCGGCCGTATGCCTTTCTAATGCCCCCATAATCCAGATCCTTTAATGCATATTTGATATTTCTAATCAAGATGTCTTCAAATTTGGATCTATTTTTGCCTTTGAGGCTGATCTCTCCGTATTTGAGTAGAATTGTATGATACATCATGTTCCTCCTATCCATAAATGCTGCGGACTTCTGCAACTGATTCAGCGATCATTTCCGCAGCGTAATCAATCTGGTCCAGACTTAGTTTAGGTGAAAGTCCGATCCGAATTGTAGCAGCCGCTTCATCTGGAGTTAAGCCGATGGCTTGAAGCACATGAGATACGCTGCTGTGGCGAGAACTGCAGGCAGCTCCCATGGAGACGTAAACTCCACGCTGCTCTAAAAAGTGGACCAGCACTTCACCCTTAATCCCCGTAAATCGCACGCTGACAATATGATCAGCGCCATCTTCGGGACTGTTAAGATGGCTTTCAGGAATTTCCATTAATTTGGAAACCAGCCGAGTATTTAGGCTGGATAAAGCTGCTCTATTCGTTGCGAACTCCGTGAAAGCGAGTTCGCAAGCTTTAGCAAAACCTACGATTCCGGGAAGGTTTTCTGTACCGGAGCGCAGGCCTCCTTCCTGGCCGCCGCCAAACAGAAGCGGCCGCAGGTGCAGACCGTTTTTAATGTATACTAATCCGGTTCCTTTTGGTCCGAAAATTTTGTGTCCGCTGATGGTGAGAAGATCAATTCCGCAGTCTCTAATATCGATTGGCACTGATCCTAAAGCCTGGCAGGCATCGACGTGGAAAACAATCTTGCGGCGCCGATTTTGATTGGCAGCGGCAATGATTGCTCCGATTTGCTTAACCGCTTGAATTGATCCAATTTCATTATTGACCAGCATGATGCTGACCAGCGCGGTATCGGGACGAATCGCCTCAGCAGCAAGTTCAGGTTCAACTTTTCCGTTCGCGTTGACAGGGAGCTCGCTGACCTGCCAGCCGTGATTAGCTTGTAAATGTAAAATTGGATTCAATACCGAAGGATGTTCGATACTAGATGTTATTATATGTCCGGGTTGGTACTGGGCGTAAGTATAGCCTAGAATTGCTAGGTTGTTTGCCTCAGTTCCACCGCTGGTAAAGTAGAGTTCATCAGGGTTTACCTTAAACGCCTGCGCTATATATTTGCGGCACTGCTCCAGTACAGATTCCGCTTCGATTCCCAGGCGGTGAGGTGACGATGGATTGCCGAATTGATGCTGCCAGTAAGGTTCCATGGCAGCAATAACTCGGGGGTCTACCGGTGTGGTAGCGCTGTTATCGAGATAGACTTGCAACAAAATCCCCTCTTATTTCTTAAGATATTCTCGCATTTCTTCGCCATTAAATAGGTCGAATCCTTCAATAAAAAGGAGTCTGACATCCGCGCTGTGTCAGACTCTTTGAGCCAGCTTTATTCAAAATCCGGGGCATGAGAGCTGGTTTTACAAAACAGCCAAGCTGCAGCCGCAAACCAGGCTGTAAAGATAATCCACGCTGGAAGAGGATAAAACCAACTTTGAAAATCAAAGAGCCCAATGTTGTTAACTATGTAGGCAAAACCGAGAGCCATTAAGCCCCAGCTGATCACATAGAGGAAAAGAAATAACCGCCGCCGGGGAATGAAATATAAAAACAGCATAACTGCCAGAGTCCAGCCCAGTGGTGAAAGAGCATGATGCCCCAAGACATAAAAGATGCCTTGGTTTTTAAAGCTTATAATTCCCAAAATGTTTTGCAGTAAGGTTACATTAAAAACATCGCCGAGACCACCTATTAAAAAACCGTACATCAAGTATTCCCTAAACAGTTCCCGGGGGATCATAATCAGCGCAAGAATCAGCGTGGAAAATACGAAGATTGGATAAGCAAGCTCAACAGCGGTCACTGCTATCCCTCCTTAATGGTTAGATACCATTATTGTTGCCAGTATTTGCTTGACCTATGTGATCTTGTGGTATGTCTTGGCTGGAAAATATCGTTCAGCTATAATGAAAGATGGAAACAGAGGTGGATATAATGCTGGAAGTTAAAGCTGAGTTTGCAGATCTAAATTTATTGATTGAGTACGGAAAGATTTCGATTGCTTTTTATGTTGAAAGGGAATATGAAGTTGTTCCCGTGGAAAACGGCTTGGGTGGTCTGCTGCTGCAAGAGATCCAGCCGGATCTTCCTTACTGGGTAGATCATGACGCAGGTGAATCACCTGAAGTTTGGTGGAGTACATGGGATATGAGTAAATGGGGAGTTATCTCGGCGTTTTGGAACGGCGAGCTTGTTGGCGGTGGGATCGTTGCCCGAGACACATCTGGGATCGGGATTCCGGAAGGGCGCCGTGATTTAGGCCTGCTCTGGGATCTGCGGGTGGCAGACGAGTTCCGGCAGCGGGGAATTGGAACGGCTGTTTTTAATGCTTGCGCTGATTGGTCGCGCAAACAGGGATTAAAACAGCTGAAGATAGAAACGCAGACCTACAATATTGGCGCTTGTAGGTTTTATGCTGGGTTAGGCGCAGTGCTGGGAGCAGTTGACTGTTACGCATATCCTCAGCATCCCAGAATCAAACAGCTGATTTGGTATTATGATTTATAGGTTGAAAAAGGGGACCGAACTGCGGCTCGGATCCCCATAACTATATACTTCCTATCTTCCTGAAATGGTAATACCGGAAAATCCGATCCACGGATAAATTCCGGCGCCATAATCTACTCGCTCTCGGGAGATATCAATGATATTCTGCATCATGTCGATCAGGTTGCCGGAAATCATGGTTTCGCTGATTGGATATTGAATCTTGCCGCCCTCGATATAATAGCTGTTTTTAGCTACGCCGGAGAAATCTCCGTTTTGGCTGGGATTGCCCCCGGAGAAGCGGGCCAGCAGGATTCCCCGGTCAATTTGACTGACCATTTCGTCCAGGGTCTTATCGCCTGGTTCAATAATGTAGCAGCCGCCGCTGTTGGGACCCCGCTTCAAGCCGGTTTTGTTGGCTCCATAAAGGCTGAGCAGGAAAGTCTGCAGAACTCCCTGGTCAATAATGGTGCAGTTTTCAGCCAGGTATCCGTCGCCGGTAACAAAGTACCCATCGGCAATTTCATCGGATGTTGGACGGGAATGGATAGTTAGGCGCGGATCAGCTACTTTTTCTCCCAGTTTGTCTTTGTATACACTTGTTCCAGAAATCAAGGCACCATCGAAAATCGTGATTCCAAACAGATAGCTGAGGAAATCTGCCAGGCAGTCCGGCGTGATGATCACATCACCCACAAATTTACCGGATAAAGGCTTGGTTTCAAGCTGCTCGCAGGACTGGGCAAGAAGAGCAGCTAGACTTCCGCACTCCAGCAGTTCCAGATTAAGATTGTGGGCAGAGAAGCCGGTATAGTTAAAAGATGAGCTTTTCTCGCCATCATTGCCTGAGAACATGGTTGCAAAGCGATAAATCCCTTTGTTTGTGCTGAAATCAACGCCATTAGTATTTGTAAAAAGACTGCTGCTGTGGGTGAAGTCTAGATAGACATTTTCCAGCATAATATTGGGGTACTGCGCTTTGACTTCGCTAATGAACTGCTCCAACCGCCGATACATTAATTCTTGGTCCGGTTCACTTGGACCGGTTGTAAACTCTTGGGCCGGTTGAAATTCTGCGATAGCATGAGCCGGATCCGGTTCACTTGATTCCGCTATTTCTATTACCGTCTCGATCGCTTTATCAATAGTTTCTCGATCGAGTTTATTAACACTGTAGGCTCCATTTTGATTATTCTTGATTACATTGATGCCGAGTCCGTTGTTGAAGACAGTGCGAATTAACGAGATATTTCCGGCTTCAACATTCATCTCGTACTTAGTGCTCTTAGAAAGCTGGCAGTCAGCATGATCGATTCCTCTTGCTTTCAGCTTCTCAAGGGTATAATTTAGAATATCTCGCTCGGTCATTTTTACCGCCCTCCTATATTTACTCGACATTTGATAGCCGGGCCGCCCATTCCTACCGGCATCGGCTGCTTCTTGCCGCACATACCTGATACCAGCCATTTCATTTCATCAGAAACCATGGTTACCGTTTTAAGCATCTCAAAGGCAACTCCGGATATGGTTGTATCAAAGATAGCCCGACCCAGCTTGCCGTTTTTAATCTCATAGCCTAAAACAACTCCAAACATAAACTCACTGGTTGTATCAGCCTGCCCGTTGCTGGGGCGAATTAAGTAATATCCATCTTCAATAGAGCTGATCATATCATCTAAGCTGTCTTTTCCTGGCATAATCGCAGTGTTCCGCATCCGAATCAGAGGCTCATCAGAAAATGACCAGGCCCGAGCATTTCCGGTCGGCGCCACATTAAAATGCTGCGCGCTTTCTTTGCTGTGTAAATATGATTTGAGGATTCCTTCTTCAATAATTACTGCATCGCGAGCGTTTGTACCCTCATCGTCAACAAATATCGGCATAGGACAGATTTCACCGAGTGCATGATGGGCAAAATCAACTAAGGTGACCAGTGGACTGGCAACCTGCTGGTTCATAGCCTTGGCTGCAACAGAACCGCCCAGAACCAAATCGGCCTCAGTTGTATGGCCAATGGCTTCATGGGCCAAAATGCCGCCTAATTCTGCGTCAAGGATGCATTCTTTCAAGCCCGGTTCCGCATAAACTCCCTCAAGTTTGTGGCGGAGATGCTCATAAAGCGCATCGATTTGCGGAAACAAATCAGCCGGGTCCTCAAACACGTCTTCAAACTGTCCGCGGGAACCAAACACATCATACAGTTCGATTGGTCTGCCGTCTTTCTCTGAAGTCAGGCTCACTGAAATCAGTGTGCGGGGATTGAGAGAATAGGAGTAAGATCCATCGGCAGTAATCAGCTGTTTTTCCATGTCCAGACAGTTTAATCCTACATATCTGCTGACAAGATCGGGATATTTCGCAGCAATATAATCGTCGATCTGTTTAACAAAATCAATCAGCTGCTTTTGCGATAAGCGCTGTTTGTTAGTGGAAAAATCGTGCTCAGCGGTTACCGGAGCTGTCGGCAGAGGTGGCTTCTGCTTGTTTTGTTTACTGTCTAAGAAAGCTGCGTTATCAGAGGCTGCTTTCAGTACTTGGCGGATGTTATCATCATTTAAGTCCGGACTGGAAGCGAAGCCCCAGGAACCATGCTGATATACTCGGGCGGAAATACCGCTAGATGCCGATTTCACATTCCGCGTATTGCTGCCCTTTAAAAATCCAATTGATAGACTGCGGTTCTCCTGTGCTCTTAATTCTGTATAGCCTGAGAACAAAGAACTGTACTGCTTCAAGTCAAGTAAGTGCAAATCTGACCCTCCTCATGTCGTAACGATACTTCTACATTAGCCATTAATTGGCAGCATTCCTTTTAATCAGCGGTTGATGATGAAAATATGTTGTTTATTAAGCTTAATGTAGTATATAATCAGGACAAAGCACGCAGAGGTGATGGGAGTGGAAGTATTAAGAATCGGTTCGACTGACTGTCTGCAGGGAGACGTAAAAGTTCCGGGCGATAAATCGATTTCGCACCGAGCAGTGATGCTGGGAGCACTTGCTGATGGGAAAACCACAGTCACCAATTTTTTAGCAAGTGATGATTGCCTTGGGACTGCTGCCTGCATGCGGCAGCTCGGCATTGACATAGAAATGCATGGCGATGAGCTGATTATCTCTGGGCAGGGATTAGATGGACTGACTGAGCCAGATAATCTGCTTGATGTTGGCAATTCCGGTACCACAATTCGCCTGTTGAGCGGAATTTTAGCAGGCCAGAACTTCACTTCGTTTATTACCGGAGATGCTTCTATCAGAAGGCGCCCCATGGATCGGATTGTCAAACCATTAAAGCTGATGGGCGCAGAGATCATCGGCCGCAGTGGGGACCAGCGGGCTCCCCTGGCTATCCGCGGTGGAAATCTGCAGCCGATTACGTACCGCACCGAAACCGCCAGCGCTCAGGTAAAGTCAGCAGTTTTATTGGCGGGGCTTTTCTGCGATGGCTGGGTTGAGGTGATTGAGCCAGCAAAATCTCGAGATCATACCGAGATTATGCTCGAGGCTTTTGGTGTCCCGGTGGAGGTTGATGGTTTAAGTGTCAGGGTGAAGGGCAGACAGCCGTTAACAGGCTGTGAGATTGCGGTTCCGGGCGACCTTTCTTCAGCCGCATTTTTCATTACCGCAGCCTGCATTGTGCCCAATGCTCAGCTGCGTATATCCAATGTAGGGCTGAATCCCAGCCGCACCGGGATTATCGATATCTTGAAAATGATGGGCGCAGAAATTACGATTATCAACGAAAGAAAGAGCATGGGAGAAGCTGTCGGTGATTTGATTGTGGAAACCAGCAGGTTGAAGGGGATCACCATTGGTGGGGAACTGGTTGTGCGGGCAATTGACGAAATCCCTGTGCTGGCAGTAGCTGCAGCCAGCGCCGAAGGAGTAACGGAGATTCGCGATGCTGCAGAGCTTAAAGTCAAGGAGAGCAATCGACTTGCCGCGGTGGCGGCTGAGCTGTCTAAATTAGGCGCTGAAATTAGCGAGCTGCCCGATGGGCTGCGGATAAAGGGCGGCAAGCGCTTAATCGGTGCACCTGTCAGCAGCCATCATGATCACCGGATTGCTTTAGCCCTAGCTGTGGCAGCTTTAGCAGCTGAAGGCGAAACTTACATTGCCGGTGCGGAATGCATGGCAGTGTCTTATCCTCATTTTCCTGAAGTACTGGCGAAGATCGGAGGGAAGATAATCAATGGGTGATTACAGGCAGAATGCTGAAGTATATAGGTTGGAAGTAACAACTCCCACCGCAGCCTATCCAATCATTATTGGAACCGGATTGCTGACCCATGCCGACAAATATCTGGAGCAAACGCCTAAGATCAGGAACCTTGCTGATGTGCTGATCATCAGCAATGATACAGTATATCCTCTTTATGGAGAGGCTTTAAAAGCTCAGCTGGTAAACAGCGGCAGAAATGTATATGAATACATAATTCCCGATGGTGAAGTTTACAAAACCTGGGATACGGCAGAGAAGATCCTAAGCTTTGCCCTTAAGCACCAGCTTTCCAGAAAAACCTTGATAATAGCTCTTGGCGGTGGAGTGGTGGGGGATCTGGCAGGCTTTGCTGCATCAATCTATTTACGGGGAGTACCGCTGGTACAGATTCCTACTACCCTGCTGGCCCAAGTTGACAGCAGTATTGGCGGTAAAACAGCGGTGAATCATCCGTTAGGAAAGAACTTAATCGGCGCGTTTTACCATCCGGAGCTGGTATTAATTGATCTGAGCACCTTAAATACACTGCCGCGCCGAGAGTTTTTGGCCGGGTTGGCGGAAGTGATCAAGTATGGGATTATCTGGGATGCTGACCTATTCGAAACATTAGCAGCTGAACGGGAGCAGATTCTAGCCTGCAATCCAGCTTGCCTTGCACCGGTAATCAACCGCTGCTGTGAGATCAAAGCAGAGATTGTTGGGCAGGATGAGCGGGAGCAAAGCCTGAGAGCGATTCTCAACTATGGTCACACTATCGGCCATGCCCTGGAGCGGATTACCAAGTACTCAGAATACCGCCATGGAGAAGCGGTTGCGATTGGAATGGCGGCAGCGGCGAAGATCAGTGAACTAATTGGCATGATCAGTCAGACAGAGAGCAGCCGGATTATTGACTTAATTGCCCAGTATCAGCTGCCGACGCGGCTGCCTAGAATTTCTCATGACAGTATTCTAGAAGCAGTGAAATATGATAAAAAAGCAGTCAGGGATCAAATCTTTTTTGTCCTGTCTCGGTCTATTGGGGAAGCAGCTGTTGTAAACGTTTTCGAGAAATACGGCACAACTGCTGTTAGAAAAGCCCTTACTTTGATCGAATAAGAAAAATTGGTTCCTGTCAAGCAAGTTAAGACACTACCTCCCAGCTAGAGGTAGTGTTTTTTCATACAGAGACAATATAAATGTAAAAGAACGCATTTGTTTGTTATGAAAAAATAAATTAATGAAGGAAAAACGACTTTTGTATTGAAAAGGTAAAATAAAGGTTATTGATAACGTTACCAATCCAGTGGACAGCTTTGGGGTGAAAACATTGACAACATTAAAAGAGGTTGCACGGAAGGCGGGAGTATCCGTATCAACCGTTTCCCGGGTGGTTAATGGATATGAACATGTATCAGATGAAGTGCGGCGGAGGGTTAATCAGGCCATCCATGAACTAAACTACCAGCCAAATTTATTGGCCAAAGCTCTGGTTAGCGGAAAAGACACAAGACAGATTGGTCTATTAATCTACGATGTGTCTAATGCGTATTATGCGGAAATAGCGGGGGCAGTAGAAAATGTTGCATATCAAAGTGGTTATTCCGTTATTCTCTGCAATTCCTCTAAGGGCAGAAATACCACCACCTATCTGCAGACTTTCATTCAGCGCCAGGTTGATTGTGTTGCAATTGCTACCGGCCAACTAGAAGAGAGCGATGTCCGCTGTTTAGAAAGATTGATTGAGCGCAATATTCCCATTGTAATCAGTCGGGAAAGGCACTGGAGCTGCAACCACCTCCTTGAACCATTTAATGGCAAGATCAGTTTTATCGATCTGGATTATTATTCGGGAGCCAGGCTGGCCGCTGAATATTTGATTTCCCTCGGTCATGAGCAGATCGCCCTTTTATGCGGGCTGCCCGAAGAAGAGTTTAGCGAGGATCCCCGCATTAAAGGGATAAGAGAGGTTTTACAAGCTTACAATTTAAGTTTAGATCCAGACTTAGTTGTAAAAAACCTTGGCTTTAATCAAACTGCCGGTGCCCGTGGGATGCTGGAGCTCTTGTCACGCAAAAAGCCTTTTTCAGCAGTAATTGCTTACAATGATCTCCTGGCAATCGGCGCTTTAGCAATTCTGCGTGAGGAGGGTTTTAGGGTTCCGCAGGATATCTCAGTAATGGGATTTGATAATGTTGAAGCCAGCCAGTACTGCTACCCGGAGTTAACAACAGTGGACGTTTTAATAAGTGAGCAGGGTGTGTTTATGACTAACGATCTGCTGGCACAGATCAAAAATAAGCGTCCGCCAATGCAGAGACGGATACCAGCGGAGCTGGTTGTCCGGCAGAGCACCGGTGTAAATAAGGGAAAAAAGATCTGGAGTTAAACGGGAAAGGTTAATAGTAGTGTGGGGTACAAATCCGACTGAAGCGTGAGGTGTATACATATGGCTAGCATTAAGAATGGTCTGCATTGGTACGACACTGCAGGCAATACAATTAGTGCCCATGGCGGTGGGTTTCTGCAGAAGGGTGAGTATTTCTACTGGTTTGGAGAAAACCGTCACGGTGATAAGCTTATTTCCTGCTATCGCTCTGTAGACTTAGTTAACTGGGAATTCTGCAGTGATGTTGTTACACAACACACTCATCCGGAATTAAATCCCTCAAACTGTGAGCGGCCAAAAGTTATCTATAATGAGCAAACCGGAAAATACGTGATGTGGCTGCACTGGGAAAATGGCTATCATTATGGTGAAGCCCGCTGTGCAGTGCTGGTTTCAGATACTGTAGACGGAGCCTATTCTTATCTTCGCAGTTTTCGCCCGGAAGGCCATATGTCGCGGGATTGTACTTTGTTTCAAGATGATGACGGCACAGCCTACTTTATTTCCGCCGCTAACGAGAATGCCGATCTGCATGTATATCGCTTGACTGATGATTATTTGGATATAGCCTGCTTAGAACAGATTTTGTGGCCGGGTCAAAAGCGGGAAGCACCCTGTGTGTTCAAAAGAGGAGATTACTATTTCTTGATCACATCGGGATGCACCGGATGGCATCCTAATCAGAGTAAATATGCCTATGCTGAAAGCATAACCGGCCAATGGTCACCCCTGTTCGATCTTGGATCTCCTACTACATTTGATACCCAGCCGACTTACATTCTGCCCATCCGCGGCAGTAAGGAAACGGTGTATTTATACATCAGTGACCGCTGGGACCCGGTTGATTACCATAATTCCACTTATGTGTTTCTGCCTTTGGAATTTAGAGATGCAACAACTGTGGAGCTAAAGTGGGCAAGTGAGTTAGAGATCGATGTTAAAACCGGAGAATATGCAGCGATAGTAAACAAGCTTGATCCGCCGCGGTATCGAATTTGTTCAGCTGTGCGCTACTTGACCAGCGGCGAGTCTCAATCACTGAAATCAAAAGTGACCGGCAGGAATCTTTCTTACAAGGATGAGAACCAACTTTGGTTGGTTGAAAATATAGACGGGGACATTATCAGACTGCAACACTATGTGAGCGGTAGATATTTAGAACCAGAAAACGGCAGTCTGGACGCGGGAGCAGCGGTGGTTTTAGCAGATAGAGAAGACCATCTTAAGCAGGAATGGATTAAACTTGACGAAGGAAAGGGCTTTGTTAAGCTCCAGAACAGACACAGCGGTCTGGTGTTGGCCTTACATCAAAACGGCAGAGAACACGTTTTGATTCAAGCAGATCTAAATCCGCGCGGAGGCGGGCAGTGGAATCCTCAATCCTTTTTGTTGGCTGAAGTGTATGCCTAGGTCGAGTAGATAGCGAAGAGGGTGATGATATGAATAGGCTGCAAAAACTGATCTTGATTCTAATGCTAACTCTTATGGGCAGTCAGTTTGCTTTGTTAGGCGTTCAAGCCCAAATCCCCGCTTACAATCACTATATTTCCCAGTTTCAGGACACGGAGCAGCCTGAGTTTGAGTACATCATTCCCGGGGGCAGTTATACGGTAGGAGAGAATGCCCAGAGAATTAGCGAGTATGGCGGTGTTCAGGGAGATTTTGTTCTCACTGGCGAGACTGGCTTTGTGGAATGGGAGGTTGACATTGCAGAGCCAGGTCTTTACAATATTGAAGTTTTATATCATCCGTATCCCGGAAAAAGTATAGCCGCTGAGCGTGAGTTAGTTTTAAACGGCAGGCGGCCATTTGTCGATGCAGAGTTTTTATCATTTCCTCGAGTTTGGACTGATGGTGGGCCGATAATTGTTGATAAGAACGGCAATGAAATTCGGCCTAGACAGGTGGAAGCCCCAATGTGGCAGCGGATTCCGCTGCGGGACTCATTAGGTTATACACCTGAACCGTTCAAGTTTTATTTCGACTCAGGTATAAATACAATTCGTTTTAATTCACAAGCAGAACCGCTGGTGATTGGTGAAATCAGGATTTATCAGGTGCCACAGTTGAAACCTTATGCGGAAGTCTATCAAAGCTATCAAGAACTAGGTTATCTCCCAACCAAGAATATTGTGATCGAAATTCAAGGAGAAGAAGCAGTTTACAAGTCTGATCCTACTTTGTTTGGTGTCTTTGATCAGGGTGATCCCACGATGAAGCCGTATCACCCGGTGCAGATCCGCATCAATTCCATCGGAGGACACCGCTGGGCATTGGCTAATCAGTGGATTACCTGGAAATTTGAAGTACCTGAATCAGGTTTGTATAAGATTGCAATTAAAGGCAAGCAGAATCAACTTCGGGGTTTTTATGCCAACCGCCGTATTTATATTGACGGTGAGGTCCCTTTTCAAGAACTGAATGCGGTTGCTTTTCCCCATTCTACCAGCTATTACATGAAAACGCTTGGAGTTGACGAGACTGGCAGCGAGTATCTGTTTTATTTAGAAGCCGGTGAACATGAACTAAAATTGGAAGTTGTGATTGGAAATTTAGTGGATTACATCCAACAGGCTAAGGATAACCTGTATGAACTAACCTCTTTATATCGTCAGATTATGATGATTACCTCACCAAATCCGGATCCGCTGCGGGCTTATCAGCTGGAGAACAAAATACCGGATTTAATCGAAAATATGGAGATTCTGCGGGATAGTTTTATCGACATCCAAACTCACTTTGAGGAGTATACCGGTGAGGCCGGGGGACATGGGGTGATTCTCACTACAATCATCTTTATGCTGGATCGCATGATTGATCGCCCAGACCGAATTCCCAGTTTGCTGGGGGAATTCAGGGATAATATCGGTTCATTGGGTCAGTGGATCACCGATACCGAATCTCAACCACTGCAGATAGATTATATTCTGGTCGCATCGCCCGATTACAAACTGCCGCGGGCTGAAGCTACGTTTTCTCAGCGTGTTAAACATGAAGTGTTGGCCTACATTGGTTCGTATACTCATGACTATTCTGAGATTGGCGACATTACCGGGCCGGACAGTCCGGATTACGAGAGCAGTGATGTGCTGCAGGTCTGGATTGGATTAGGAAGGGATCAGGCCCAGATCCTCAAGCAGCTGATCCAAGAAACATTTACACCCGCTACCGGTATTGCTGTCAAACTGCAGCTGGTTAACGATATGCAGGGTCTGCTGATTCCTGCCATTATTGCCGGTACAGCGCCTGATGCTGCCTTGGGAGCAGCCAACATGGATCTGGCTTTTCGGGGTGCCCTCATGGATTTAACGCAATTTCCGGATTTTGAAGAGGTGGCCAAGCGCTTTAATAAAAGTGCATTTGTCCCTTACCGTTTTCGTGATTCGATCTATGGATTGCCGGAATCCCAGAGCTTTTCGGTGATGTTTTACCGGAGGGATGTTCTCGAAGATTTAGATTTAACACTGCCGCAAACTTGGGATGATGTGCTTAGTTTAATTCCGGTCCTCCGGCGGCACAACATGGAATTTGGAATAACCGGTTTAGGCGGAGGATCGATGCCGAGTATTAATACCTTTATGATGTTTTTATATCAAAAAGGTGTCGCCTTGTATAAGGAAGACTGTATAGCTACTAATCTAGATTCTCGGGCAGTGGCCTTTACTTTTAAGCAGCTGACTGACTTCTTTACGCTCTACAATATCCCTCTGCAGTATGATATTGCTACTCGTTTCCGGCTGGGAGAAATGCCTCTGGTAGTAACTGATTATGGGTTATACAACACCCTGCAGGTGTATGCGCCTGAGCTGCGGGGAAAATGGGGTTTTACCTTAGTTCCAGGTACCGTTCAGCCTGATGGATCAATCAACCGGGCAGTGCCGGTAGGTTCTACCGGAGCAGTAATCTTAAACGGTTCTGATAAAAAGGATCAGGCTTGGGAGTTTCTAAAATGGTGGACCAGCAAAGATGTTCAGGTCGCTTTTGGGCGCGAGCTTGAAAGCTTAATGGGCAGCGCAGCTCGCTATGCAAGTGCCAATATTGAAGCAGTTATGGAACTGCCGTGGCGTCCGTATGAGATTGAAGTTCTGCTGAAACAGTGGGAATGGACCGAAGGAATTCCACCAGTACTTGGCGGCTATTACGTTACAAGGCAGTTCGATTGGCTGTTCCGAGCGGTAGTATTAGATCATGAGTCGCTGTGGGAGTCAATTCAGCATTATGATGAAGCTGCAAATAAGGAGATTGAACGCAAGCGCCGGGAGTTCGGATATGAAACAGATATTAACGAATTAGATGAGCGCTGGAAAGAATTATATTGGGAGCAGTACAGCCATGTTTACCGCTTGGATTTGAGCGATGAAGAGTTAAGTGCTTATGGTTTAATCCCCTGATGCAGAGCGAGGAGGTATAATCATGAAAGCGGCTGTCAAACCAGCGGTTGTTTCGGAAGGATTGGGGCAGCGGTTTGTGAAGCGGGTTAAGTATGAGTGGAACCGCTCGAAAACTTCATACTTGTTTATTGCTCCATTTATGATTTTGTTTACGGTATTTACAGTTGTTCCTGTCTTATTGTCGGTGGTATTAAGCTTTACGTACTTTAATACACTGCAGCCGCCTCAATGGATCGGTGTTGACAATTATATCAGGCTTTTTCTTGAAGATGATGTCTTTCTGATTGCAGTAAAGAATACCTTTATTTTTTCAGCAGTAACAGGGCCTTTAAGTTATTTTCTCTGTTTCGCTATTGCATGGCTGATTAATGAGCTGCAGCCAAAGGTTCGAGCTCTTTTAACACTGCTGTTTTATGCGCCGTCAATTTCAGGAAACGCTTATGTAGTTTGGCTGTATATTTTCAGCGGTGATATGTATGGCGTTCTCAATGGGCTGCTTTTGAATTGGGGTATCATCGACCAGCCGGAGCAGTGGTTGATTGATACTCGGTGGATGATGCCGATTGTAATCTTGGTGACACTCTGGATGAGTCTAGGCACCAGCTTCTTGGTGTTTATTGCCGGACTGCAGGGAATCGATCCGGAATTGTACGAGGCCGGTGCCATAGATGGGGTCCGCAATCGCTGGCAGGAGCTCTGGTATATTACTCTGCCGGAAATGAAGGGCTATCTGATGTTTGGAGCAATCCTGACTATTACTAATTCGTTCCAAGCAGCCGGTCAAATTACAGCTTTAGTGGGCTATCCTAGTACCGATTATGCGGTTCATACAGTAATGCAGCATCTGCAGGACTACGGCAATATCCGCTATGAGATGGGGTATGCTTCTACGATTGCAGTTGTGTTGTTTTTTGCCATGGTTGGTGCGCAGCAAATTGTTCAAAGGCTGCTGGCTAAAGTAGGTAAATAGGCTTAGATCAAGGAGGATGGCAGAATGAAATTTAAAATTTACCGAAAACGCCTTAATCGGGGAATAGGTGGAGATATCATAATCTTTGTGTTTCTATCTGCCGCAGGGATTTTTACCGCGCTGCCCCTTGTGTTTGCCATCAGCAATGCATTTAAGCCTTTAAATGAGCTGTTCTTGTTCCCGCCCCAATTCTTTGTGCGCAACCCGACGCTGCAGAATTTTTCCGATCTGTTTATACTTATGAATCAATCTTGGATTCCTTTAACCCGCTATATCTCAAATTCGCTGTTGATTGTCATCTTGGGGATGGTGGGCAACTTGTTCTTTGGCTCTTTGGCCGCCTTTGCCCTTTCGAAGCATAACTTTTTTGGCAAGCATGTGATTAATAGAATGATTGTTTTTTCTTTGATGTTTGCTCCTGCAGTTGTTCGGATTCCAAATTATTTAACTATTGCATTCTTAGGTTGGATCGATACATATTGGGCAGTGATCGTTCCTGCTTGGGCTTCAACTCTAGGATTGTATTTACTGCGCAATTTTATTGATGCTATGGTTCCAGAGTCGTTGTTAGAATCGGCACGACTTGATGGTGCCAGTGAGTTTAACATCTATTGGCGGATTGTGATGCCCATTGTTAAACCTGCGTGGCTTACCTTGATTATCCTCACCTTCCAACAGCTGTGGGGATTAACAGGCAGTGAGTATATTTATTCAGAAGCACTTAAACCTTTACCCTATGCTCTAAATCAGCTTGTACAGGGTGGTGTGGCGCGGCAGGGAGTTGGATCGGCTGCAGCCCTGCTGATGATGCTTGTGCCGATTACTGTGTTTATTATTAACCAGAGTCAGATTGTTGAGACCATGGGTCATTCAGGAATTAAGTAGAAGGAGACTTGACCGATGAAGACAAGCAGAGTTTGTTTATCACCTAACAGTCGAATCTGGTTTGGAACAGTTTCTCTTGTCCTAATTATGGCATTTATGGTTTTACCAGTGTCTGCCGCAGAAGCGCCGTATCAAAGCTACATCTATGATCAGTGGGGCAATCCAGTTCCGACACCAACACCATATGTAGTCGAACAGGTTATCAGCGGGGATGGACTTGGCATTGGGAGGCTTAACAATCCCCAGGACTTGTTTATTTGTGATGATGGAACCCTTTATGTAGTGGACTCCCGCAATAACCGGATTATTCACCTCGATCAGGAATTGTCTTTAGTTAGGATTATTGATGGCTTTGAATCGGAAACTGGATGGGAAACATTTAACAATCCCTACGGTATCTTTGCTGCTGCCAATGGGACATTATTTATCGCTGATACGGATAACCACCGGATTGTGCAGCTGGACCAAATGGGCAATCTGGAACAGATCATCACCTATGTTAAACCTGAGGGCTTGGAAATCGAGATCGTGGAATTTCTGCCGGCTAAAGTGGTTGTTGATCCGGTAGGACGGATCTTTGCGGCTGCACGCAATATCTTTGATGGACTGATGGAATTTAATGCAGATGGCACCTTTGTTGGCTTTGTCGGGGCACCTACAGTCCGGCCTAGTTTATATGATTTATTCTGGTACCGCTTTGCAACCAAAGAGCAGCGGGAGCGGAGGGCTATCTTTCTACCAATTGAGTACACCAATGTGACCTTAGACCGCTCAGGATTTATCTACGCAGTTGCTAAAGATGAAGTTCGGCGCTTAAATCCAACCGGATTGGATGTGTTAAATCGAGAAGGTCAGTGGCCGGTTGTGGGTGATGTAAATCTGCCTCCAGATACTAATTCTTCGTTTTTGACTGATATTACTGTTAATGATTATGGTATTTATCACGTGTTGGACTCAGAGCGGGGTAGAATCTTCGCCTATGATGATCGCGGCGAGCTGCTGTATGTATTTGGTGCAATTGGCCTGTATCAAGGGGCTTTCAGCCGTCCCAGAGCAATTGATACTGACGGTGAGCGTTTATTTGTCCTTGATGAGCAGCGCGGTCAAATTACAATATTTAAACCAACGGATTATGCTAAGAGCATTCATCATGCTAATCAATTGTATATGCTGGGGAAATTTGAGGAATCGACCGAGGCTTGGCAGCATGTGCTTAAATACAATAACCTCTACCCATTAGCCTACAGCGGTTTGGGCATGTCTGCTTTAAGGCAGGGTCAATACCAGGAGGCTGGACGGTATTTCCGACTCGGCAATAACCGCAATTATTATTCCAAAGCCTTTGCTTACCATCGCAAAGATGTTATTGAGGAAAATTTCCTGAAGATAATGGTTGGAGTTATTGCTGCGGTAATTGGTATTGTCATCATAGCTCGGATCCGCAGCGGTAGGGAGAAAACCATCTATGATGCCAGCAAAGTGAAGGGTTGGCGCCGCTTGGTGGATGCGCTGCGCTATGCTTTACATGTATGTGTTAATCCCATCGAAGGTTTTTGGGACCTGCGCTATGAGGGAAGAGGCAGTATGTCGGCAGCAATGATTATTCTGCTGCTAGCTTCAATCAGCTTAGTGTTTTTAAAACAGTACACGGCGTTCTTATTCAATTTTCGGGATGTAAGTCAGATTAATATCTTTGGAGATATAGGTACTTCAGCAGCAACATTTTTCTTGTGGTGTACAATTAACTGGGCTTTAACCACGCTGATGGAGGGCAAAGGCAATTTCTCGGATATTGTTATGGCTACAGCTTATGCCTTAACGCCGTTAATTTTGATTAACATTCCGATCACGATTCTCAGCAACTATCTTACCTTAGATGAGGGTTCTTACTACCATTTCTTTTATAATCTGGGGATCATCTGGACCGGAATCCTGATTTTCTGTGCCACAATGGTAACGCATCATTATACACCTACTAAGACGGTAGGTACCTGCGTGCTGAACATTGTGGGGATGGGAATCGTAGTGTTCTTAGGCCTGCTGTTCTTGAATATGGTCAGCATGTTGACTGAGTACTTTACGACTGTATATCGAGAAATCGTATATCGGCTCTAGTAAAGGGGGAGTTCACATGAAATGGCAGAGGCTGATTAAAAGTGGATTGCTGCTGTTAGGCTTGCTAGTTTTTGTGGTGCATACTGCTGCCGGTGAACCCCAGGAGTTAGCTGACATGCAGTTAGCTGCTGAAAATCAATTCCTGAGGCTGTATATCCATCCGGAAACAACAGAGATTGCGGTTTTTGAGAAAGCAAGCGGAGCGGTCTGGTACTCCAATCCGCCTAACTGGAATACTTTAGAGACTCAAGCCCGCGGTGAGGCAAAAGAGCAGCTCGGTGCCCAATTTCTGATCACGTATGACCGGTCGGACCGGCGCAACCGCCAGGCTAATAACTATACGCAGAGTATCAGCCATGGTCTTTTTGAGATTATCTCGATTCCTGATGGCGTGAGAGTGGAGTATTCATTGGGCAAGAAATGGTCTGATGATGATTATCTGCCGGTGATAATTGAACAGACAAAGATGGAAACAGAAATATATGTCCATTTATCCGCCAGCGATCTGCGCAATTTCAACAATCGCTATCACCTTGTTTATCTGCAGGAGCACAGCGAAATAGCGCCTCTGCAGCTTCAGGGCTTTGATATGGAAAAACTCCTTAATGGATATGAATTTGTGGTAGTTGATGATCGGGCAGCTGGGTTTGAATCCCAGATTGCGGAGTTAAGAGACTCACTGGCAGCCGCTTCTGAGGACGAAAGAGCAGATCTTGAAAGCAGCCTAGCAAGGGTGGAAACGCAGCTCAACAGCTATCGCGGCCAAGTTCTGCGGGATCTATTAGACCAAATTACCGGGAACCGAGCAGATTTATCCAGCCCCCTTGATATCAAGTTTGATGATCTGGCACAGATGATCGATACTCCAACCTATTTTCTGGGTCGAGTACCGGTGTTTGCCAGAACAGCTTTAATTGATGCAGTTAAGGCTTGTGGTTATACGCCGGAGCAGAACAGTGAAGAACGGGTCTTAAATAATCTCGATCCGCTGCAGCCAAATATTGAGACATTCTTTTTACCAATAGAATACCGGCTGGATGGCAAGTCTTTAATCGCTAGGCTGCCCATGGATGAGGTAATTTATCCCCTCAATGTTATTGATAACCAAGGGCAGGAGCATACTCTTCCGCTGCATACCATAGCTCTGCTGCCTTATTTTGGAGCTGCTTATCGCGGTGCGGAAGGCTACATATTTATGCCGGATGGTTCGGGTGCAATTATAGATTTTAACAGTCCTAAGTATACTTTAAGCTATGTCAGCACGCCGATTTACGGTCGGGATCTAACTGAAGACAGCCGCTCTCAGCAGCTTGTAATTACTGAGCAGAATTATATGCCGGTTTACGGTATGAAGACAGGCAATACAGCATTTTTAGCAGTTATTGAAAAGGGAGAAGCCTTGGCATCACTCAATGCTGCCAAAGCGGGTTTTGTTAACTCATTCAACTATGTTAGTCCCCAGTTTAAGGTAATGCCCTATTCAGACTTGTCATTAGGACCAATTGGCTCGGTAGGGGTCTATCAAAAGCGGATTTACCAAGGAGATATCCAGATTCGTTATCTGTTTCTCACAGATGACAGCGCTGATTATGTGGGGATGGCCCGCGCCTATCAGGACTACTTAGTAGATACTTACCAGCTTGAGCCGCTAAAATCGGAGCAGAGACTGCCGTTCTACTTAAACATCATTGGAAGCATTGTGAGGAATGAACCGATATTGGGTGTTCCCCGCGAAGTGGTTAGACCACTGACCACCTACGATCAGACTGTCAGGATTGTAGATTATTTACGATCTGCGGGACTTGAGAATATTAAAGTTAAGTACAATGGCTGGTTAAAGGGAGGACCTAAACATATTTTTGCCGACCGGGTAAGGTTTGACAGTTCGGTTGGAAATGAGGCTGAGTTTATTCAGATGGTAGCCCTATTGCGGGATCAAGGTGTGGAATTTTATCCAGAGGTAAGTTTTCTAATCGTCTACCGCGATCAGCTCTTCGACGGTTTTCGGGTCAGACGGGATGCTAGTCAGTATTTTGATAACCGGCCGCGGCTGCTCAGAACCTTTGACATTGCTTTCGGCATACCGGAAACTACCGATTACTACATTCTGTCTGCTCGCAGTTTGGAGCGGGTTGTCCAAGCATTCTTTGCTGATTATGAGAGACTTCCGCTGCAGACTATCGCTTTAGAGCATATGGGACAGAGAGTGAGTTCAGATTTTCGCAACCGGCCGGAGACAGTGGTTGATCGGCAGCAGGCTGCGGATATTATGAAGGCACAGCTGGCTTGGATAAAAGACTCAGGCTATGACATTTTGGTGACCGGGGGCAATGCTCTAACCTATCCCTATGTAAAGAACATTATTGGAGTTCCCTTTACCAGTTCACGGCATGATATTTTTGATGCGTCCGTGCCATTTTATCAAATTGCTCTGCATGGCTACATCAACTACGCCGGAGAGCCATTAAACTTAGCGGCAGATTATCGCGAGTCGCTTCTGAAGAGCATAGCGTTTGGCGGCGGTTTCCATTTTCAGTGGGCATATCAAGACACTGAGCTGGTAGCTAATACGGAGTATAACCATTTTTACTCTGTAAACTATCATGACTGGGTTTCTCACGCTGTGGAGGACTACAAAACTGCCGATGAGATCCTGACCCCGGTAATCAGTGCCAGGATTATCAGGTTTTTGGAGCTGGAACAAGGCCGTTACTTAACAGAGTATGACAATGGCTATCAGATTTTGGTAGACCTTAATCAATATACGGTTACGGTGCAGCAGCCCGACAGCGAACCGGTGAGCTATCGCTTTTAAAGGGGGATGAATATGAAGCGTTTTCGCCTCAGCCTTACTCAAAAGAAAAATGCCAGAGGATATCTTTATATTGCACCATTTATAATTGGATTCTTAGCATTTTTCCTCATACCACTATATCAAACAGTCATGTTCAGTCTCAGCGAGTTAAAAATAGTAACCACAGGTTATACCACAACATATGTAGGTTTGGACAATTATCACCGTGTTTTCTTCGTCAATCCAGATTTTGTACCGACATTAACAAACACCATTATCAACACAGCAATAGATATTCCGGCCGTCTTAATCTTCAGCTTCTTTATTGCAGTGGTGTTAAATCAAAGGTTTCCCGGAAGGGCCTTAGCCCGTTTGATCTTCTTTTTACCGGTGATTTTGACATCGGGAGTTGTGGTGCAGATGGAGCTGAATGACGTGATGAATCAAGCTTTGGTGCAGGACGCTGAGTTTATGTTTGGCGGTGAGCATTTTGTCTCCTTTCTGCTTCAGTTAAAACTGCCGGTTGGGCTGATCCAGTATATTGTCAGGATTGTTGATCGAATACCGCTTGTAATTGAGGCTAGTGCCATTCCTATTTTGATTTTCTTGGCGGGACTCCAGTCAATCCCGAACGATCTCTATGAAGTGGCAGATGTGGAAGGCATTACAGGTTGGGAAAAATTCTGGATGATTACATTCCCGCTGATCAGTCCTATGATTCTGACTAACGCTGTATTTATCGTAATTAACTCATTTACATCGCCGCGCAATGAAATGGTGAAGTTTATTGGCGATAACACCTGGAGCCAAGGTGGATATGGGGTTAGCGCAGCTATGGCTATTGTCTATTTTGCAGCGATTGCCCTGCTCTTAGGAATAATTGTGGTGATTGTTTCAAGGCGAGTCATCTACATGAAATAATTTGGAGGAGGGAAGAGAAATGGCTGTTGCTTATAAGCACCGCACGAAAGAGATAACCAGTATCAGGCGGGCAGTAATCGCTACAAAACTCGGGCGCCTAGGATGGATTATTTTACGAACTGTGCTGGTTGGTGGGCTCTGCTTTATGATCCTCTATCCTTTGATCGTAAAGCTGACCTCAGCGTTTATGCACGTGGATGATATGTATGACGCAACAGTACGGTTTGTGCCCCGCACCCTGACCTTACAGCAGTTTCAAATAGCTTGGGAATGGATGAACTATCCCAGAACATTAGCAAATACGCTGGCGTTAACAATTATAGTGAGTGCTCTGCAGTTGATCTCGTGTACACTGGTGGGCTATGGGTTTGGCCGCTTCAATTTCAGGGGGCGGAGCATCGCGTTTGCATTGGTGCTGCTGACTTTAGTCGTACCACCGGAAATGGTGATGATTCCTCTATTCTTGAATTTTAGATTCTTTACTTTCTTTGGTTTAATTCCAGAACCGGGCATTAACTTACTTGGATCCTACTGGCCGTATATTCTTACATCCAGCACGACAATGGGTTTGAAAAATGGACTTTTTATCTATATTATGTCGCACTTTTTTCACAACATGCCCGACAGCCTGGAGGAAGCTGCGGAAATAGATGGAGCTGGTTCCTTCGTTACATTTCTTAGAATAATGCTGCCGGGAGCGAAGCCAGCTTTGGTGATCGTGTTTCTCTTTGCTTTTGTCTGGCAGTGGAACGATCTATTCTATCTTAATCTGTTTATCCGCAGCGGTGATGGTTACCTAGCTTTTGCACTGCAGAATTTTGCCCTTCGCTTTGTGAGTAACAGCCCGATCTCGAACCAGTTTCCTTGGCATTACCGTTCTCTGCTGAACAATGCAGGCATGATGCTGTTTATGGCTCCTTTATTGATCCTTTACCTGTTTATGCAGCGGCACTTTGTTGAAAGTATTGAAAGAACCGGTCTGGTTGGTTAGGTTGTAGGAGGTGAATCAAAATGTAATTGAAATTCTCTGTTCGAGCCTATGTTTGTCCATTCTTAAATAAATTCAAGGGAGGAAAACATATGAAAAGAACTCTCACAGTCAGCTTATTAGTAATGTGCTTAGTGCTTTTGGGCAGCGGTTTTGTCCTTGCGGCCTATGATTTCGGCGGTAGAACTGTGCGCATGGTAACCCATGATATGACGCGAGATGGCTTGTGGGGAGATCCACTGGCCCAGGCTCATCTTGAGAATGTTGAGCGGGAGTTCAATGTTAAGTTGGACATTGTAGCCATGCACTATGACGACGGTTCAATTATTAATGACCTGCAGCAGGGGCTTCTTGCCGGCACTGCTGATGGCATTTACTGGGTCAAGGTTGGAGAGGCTTATCAGTACGCTAACGAAGGCTTTTTCTACCCATTGACCGATCTCGATATCCCCGAGAGTATCTTTGATCAGGTTGTCGATCCTGAGCTTTTGACTTTCCGCGGTGATAGATACTTCTTTATTCCATTTACCGGAACTGTAACTCAGCTGGCAACCCGGCAGATGGCTCAGCAGCCTGATTTTGAAGGTTTAGTCTGGAATAAGACCAAGTTTGAGCAGTGGGGACTGCCTAATCTCTACGAACTTGTGGAAGCAGGCGAGTGGACTTGGGATAAGTTCCGGGAGATTGCCATCGAATGTACTAGAGATCTTGATGGAGACGGTGCCATCGATGTTTGGGGCTATTCACCTTATGCTACCCCTTGGGGATTCCCGGAGGTTCATAACTGGCTGATTACTAACGGAGCTGATGTAACCACCGTTGATGAAACCGGCAGAACTGTATTTGCCCTTGATTCTCCGGCAGCATTAGAAGCCCTCAACTTCTATCAAGAACTGCATCAGCTTGGTGTGGTTTATACCGGCCAGCCGGGCTACCAGGCCATTACCAATGATTTGGTAATGATGGCGATTATCCGTCCTTGGACTCTCTTTATTATCAACGATTTTGAGGACGATCTCGGTTATGTGCCCCTTCCAAAAGGTCCAAGACGGGATGACTATGTCTATCCTGCCGTGTCCGGCGGATTGTATGCGATGGCAATTCCGGCAACCACCAAGGAAGATCCGGAAGCATTAGTAGCTCTGGCACATGCTGCAATGTTTGATACACCTGATTATCTCGACTTCTACGGCTTAGATTTCTTGTATGAGGACTCCTGGAGCATGGTAGTCAGGGATTATGAGTCGCTGGAGTACTTAATCCAAGGCGTATTTAACACAGAGTTCATTAAGTACGACAGCTCAGTGTTCTTGAGCACCAACTTCTTTAACACTTGGAATGAATACAACAGCCGTATTCTTAATGGCGAAAGCCCGGCCAGTGTAGTTGCTTCGTTCAAAGATGCTGCTCAAGCTCAATTGGATGAAATGCTTAATTTTGATCTGTAGTGATGTTTGCCGGTTAATCCGGCAAACACACCTACACAATTTAATTTTCAGCAGGGAGGGGAAGAGATGGGTAAGCGCCTGGCTTTATTAGCTGTTTTAATGATGGTGCTGACACTGATCTGCACCGGCGGATCCGTTGTGGCAGGGGATGAATGGTTGGATGTAGTTTATACTGATCCAGAGGTAGTTTACACAGGTTTTTGGCGGGTGGTTGAGAATCCGGACGCTCTCGGCGGCAGTGAGCTGATGGGAAGCCGCTCTCTCAACTCTTATGTAGAGTTTACCTTTTCCGGTACCGGTGTGAGATGGATTGGCACTAAGTCGGCAGCAATGGGTTATGCATCGGTTTATCTTGATGGAGAGTTAGTTGCGACCCAGGTTGACGGATACAGCCCGGAAGCCCTTAATCAGCAGGTAATTTTTGAGTTAGACGGATTAGCTGAAGGCAAGCATGTACTTAGGATTGTACCGGAAGAAGCAAGAGGCGAAGCTGCATCTATGAATTTTGTTGCAGTTAACGGTTTTCAATATATCCCCACACTGGATAAGGCAATTGAGTCGGCTCGAGCTGCTTTTGACAAACCGATAGGCGGTTTAGCATTAGGCGATGCTCTTGGCGCGTTTTATCCGCAGGAAGCGGCGGATCGTCTGCGGGAAGCAATTGCTGAAGCAGAAGAGTTACTTGGCTCAAGCGATCGGGCTCAAGTAACGGCTGCAGTTGCAAACCTCAATCGTCTAGCTGACGAAATGATCAATTCTGCTGTAACTGTTGTTATTCCCGATGATTCAGGACGAGGACGTGTCGGTATTATTACCGGTGGTCCAAAGTGGATAGAAGGACCCCTTGGATTAGGTCTCTCCTTTGACGGTGTTAATGATCTGGTGCGGATCAACGATATTTTCGTGTCGGAAACGAGTTCAATTGAGTTTTGGCTGAAGATGCCTGAAGCAGTTGGTTCCAGCTGGCAGACAATTATTGCCTGCCGTGGTGCTAATACGGATCGCTCACCGGGATTATGGCACCAGGGAGATGGTAATTATCAAACACTGCACTTAAGCACGCTGCCAAATTGGACCGGATTTAATCATATCGGTCCTGAAGGAGAGGGCAGTGAGTTTGATCCTGAGCAGTGGTATCATATCGCACTGGTTAAAGACGGAGAAAATTATACTTTATATGTAGATGCAAAGGAAGTTATCACTGTTTGGACGGGTACAGGCATGACACCAGGTGAATACATTGAGTTCGGCCAGCGCAATATTGACATTGATGAGCTGCGGGTTTGGGACCGGGTAAGAACTCAGGAAGAAATTGCGGCAGATTATTTACAGCCGCTGACAGGTGATGAACCTGGACTGATCGGCTACTGGCCTTTTGAGCGGGTGCGGATTCAATAATCGAAGCGGACAGGCCGCTGAAACACCACCTTGAGGTGGTGTTTTAGCGGCATCTTTTTGATAAAATAGATACTGACAACTATCGTTAAAGGAATGAAGCTGATGGATAGTAGGGAACGCAGGTATTGGTTGAGTGTGCTGGAGCGGTTGGCACTACCGGTGCTGACAGCTTTGGCAGAGGATGATTTTCATGCTCGTTTTAATTTTGAAGGACCACCTGGAAGAAGAAAGTATGCGGTTCTGGAAGCTGCTGCTCGGCTGTTGACTGGGATTGCACCCTGGTTAGAATTAGTCGGCTCTGACGGAGCGTTTGATCCGGCGGAGAAGGAGCTGGGTGTAAGAATTGCAGAGCTGAGCCGCAGAGCGCTGGCGGTTGGAGTGAACCCGAAAAGCAGTAATGCTTTTAACTTTGATGATGGTGATCAACCGCTGGTAGATGCCGGATTTTTAGCTCACGCTGTAATCAGGGCTCCGATTCAGCTGTGGAGAAAATTGGATCGAGAAACACAAACCCATCTTGTTCAGGGTTTGAAGCGGAGCCGCTCAATTGTACCGTACTACTGCAATTGGCTTCTTTTCAGTGCAGTGGTTGAAACAGCTTTGTTCGTTATGGGAGCAGAATATGACGCTGTGCGGGTGGATTATGCACTGCGCCAGCATGAACAGTGGTACCTAGGCGATGGAGTCTATGGTGATGGTCCTCAGCATTTCAATAATTACTACAACAGCTTTGTCATTCAACCGATGCTGTTAGATATCACTCGCATTTTGGCTTCCGAAATAACTGCAGCCAGAGATATGGCTCCGAGTGTTTTAGAGAGAGCCCAGATTTATGCGGGGGTTCAAGAGCGGATGATTGCTCCGGATGGCAGTTTCCCACCACTGGGGAGGTCGCTTGCGTATCGGTGCGGTGCGTTTCAGCTGCTGGCACAGATGGCCTTGCTGGGCAAACTGCCGCAGGAACTGGAACCTGCGCAGGTTAGAACCGCGCTGACAGCGGTAATTCGACGAACAATGGATGCGGAATACGTCTTTGATGAACAGGGATGGCTGACCATAGGACTGTGCGGTCATCAGCCGCAGATCGGTGAACCATATATTTCCAATGCCAGCTGCTATTTAAGCGCGGCCGTTCTGCTTCCGTTAGGTCTGCCGGAGTCTGACCCGTTCTGGTCAGGTCCAGCCAAACCTTATACCAGTCAAAAGCTGTGGAGTTAGCAGCGGGGAACCTTTTCTTCCGCTGTTGATCGTTAGTGTAAAGTTACAGTAGGACAGGAAATAGTCGATTAGAAATAGAAGAAGATCCCACCGTCCCGATCCGGACGAGTACAAAGTACTCAGAGGTGAGATCTTCTATGCAATATCTATTCGATGAC
>DURM01000014.1 GCA_012837335.1 Bacillota bacterium | reverse complement strand
GACAAAATGTATCTTACATTAATTGACGCAGAAGTAGAAGCAGATACATATTTCCCTGAATTTAATGAGCAGGAATGGGAAGCAGTTGATGAAGAGCTTGGGATTATCGATGAGCGCAATCTTCTCGCTCATCGTTTTGTGACTTACAAACGGCGAAAATAACCATAGTCAATTAATCGTCTGTCTGCAGATGCGGGCAGACGATTTTTTGTGCCGGCGGATAAACTTGATGGTTAAGGGGAAAGATATGAGTTGGAAACAGTGCTGGTAGCAGAACCGGGAAGTTGTTTGACATTCCCTGACTTTGAAAAAATGAGCAGTGCCGCGAAATTTAAAGGCAGCTTACACCAAAGGTCAATAAAGGTCAAATTCAGCCGAAATGTGTCTTTGACTTTCCCTGACGTTTAATTTAAATTATAAGTGAGCAAAATAATTGGAGGTGGAAATTAATGTATTATCTCAGACCACTGCGCAGGGGAAGAATGCGGCCAAGATTTGCTGATGACTTTTTCCGTGATTTTTGGAACTGGCCGATGAGCAGCTATGGATTTAAGGTAGATATCAAGGAAGATCAGGATCACTATCTGCTTCAAGCTGAACTTCCGGGTATGAACAAGGACAACATCAGTTTAGAACTCGATGGAGATTACTTAACTATTGGCGTTAAAAGCGATGAGAGTTTTAGTCAAGAAGAGGAAAACAGATACATCCGGCGCGAGCGGCGGATGGTCAGCTGCGAGCGGCAGTTTTTCGTCGGGGATGTTAAACCGGAAGATATTCAAGCCCAATACCGCAATGGAGTGCTTGAAGTAAAAATCCCGAAAACCGACCAGACTGACAGCAGCAGGCGGATTATTGATATTCAGTAAAGGGTGGCAGAAACAGCCACCCTTTTTTACATCCAGCTGTTCAGCGGTATTTTGCTATCAGTTGGTCAAACTGTTCTTTAGTGAGAGCTGGCGGGGTTTCAGTCAGCGGCTGATCCTGAACACCGGCAATCTCATTGTGGAAAAGCTGCCTTGCTTCCCGGTAGATAATTCCCGTCAGGACACCATCCGCTTCCATGACTTTGGCCAGCGCCTGAAGTCGATCGGTGGGCTGGTAATCCTGCTCGTCTAGGTTGATAATCCGCTCACGGAACCAGTCGAAGGTGTTGATTTTATTGAAAGTGACACAGGGGCTGAAAATATTTACATGGCTGAAACCTTGGTGCTGAATCGCGGCTTTGATGATCTCAGTCAGCTGTTTGACATCACCGGAAAAACCTTGGGCGACAAAGGACGCCCCGGCGGTTAAGGATATTTCCAAAGGCCGCAGATGCATTTCAGCCGAGCCTTTGGGAGTGGTCTTGGAAACGAATCCTTTGCGGCTGGTTGGTGAATACTGTCCCGTTGTCAAGCTGTAGATGTGGTTATCCATTACCAGGTAGGTGATGTTGATATTGCGGCGGGCGGCATGGATAAAATGATTGAGGCCGATGCCGTAGCCATCCCCATCGCCTCCGGCGGCTATTACGGTTAAATTGGGATTGGAGATTTGGATTCCAGCAGCTACCGGTATGGAGCGTCCATGGAGCGAATGGAACCCATAGCTGTTAAAGTGCTGGCTGATTTTTCCCGAACACCCGATTCCCGATACCACAACAATTGATTCCGGGGGCAGCCCCAGCTGATGCGCAGCCTGCTGCAGACAGCCCAGCACTGCAAAGTGGCCGCAGCCCGGACACCAAGTTGGTCTTGGACCTCGATAATCTGTTAATTTGTAGCTCATTGCAACACCTCATTTGCTTTGGCAACAAGTTCACTGACAGTGATGGGATTGCCGTCGTAACGTGTGTGGGGCACATATTTGTCGTGGAAGCCTACCTCCTGCTGCAGCAGGGCTCTCAGCTGTCCGGTATAGTTGTTGTCAATTACGATAACTTGCTTGGCTTGTTCAATTCGCTGCCGCACCGCTTGGATCGGAAACGGCTTGAGAATCCGCAGATGGAGATGGGCTGTACTCACTCCGGATTGTTCCAGCTTATTTTTTGCTTCAGAGATCTGGGCGTAAGTTGAACCGCATCCGACTATAAGCAGTTCGGGATTGTCGGGACCACAGTACTCGGCCCCCCACGTATCAGGTGAGAAACTGGAGAGTTTGCGAAATCGCTTCTGCATTTGAGTAACCCGGTTATAGGGATCCTCGGCCTCTTCTTTGCCCTGCTCGTCATGCTCATTAGAAAGGGCTGTGTAAAGTCCGTTCGGTTGGCCGGGGATTGAGCGAGGCGAAATGCCTGAATCAGTAAGAACATAGCGCTTATATCCGCCGGGTTCAAGTTTGGTCAGCTCTTGGCTGCTGATGAAACCAGTCCGCTCAACCTTGATTTTGCTGAAATCAAATTCAGGAACAGACTGCTTGGACATGCCCAAAAACAGATCACTAGCAACTAGAACCACACATTGATACTTCTCAGCAAGATTAAAAGCTTCGACCAGATGGTAAAAGCAATCGCTGATCGTGGCAGGTACCAGTACTATTCTGGGAATTTCACCATGTGATCCATAGAGGATCTCATTGTAGTCAGACTGCTCGGTTTTTGTAGGCATGCCGGTGGCCGGTCCGGCGCGCTGCACATCCACAATTACTAAGGGAATCTCAGCAAGCCCGGCTAGGCCGATGGCTTCCTGCATCAGGGAAAATCCTGGTCCAGATGTGGAAGTCATAGCCCTCACTCCGGCGTAGTTGGCACCGATCGCCATCAGACAGGCTGCAATCTCATCTTCAGCTTGAACCGCTTTGCCTCCGTAATCTGGCAGATGGTTGATGAGCCAGTACATGATTTCAGTGGCAGGTGTGATGGGATAAGCAGCCAGGAATCGGCATCCACCTGCGAGTGCACCAAAGCCGGCGGCTTCGTTGCCGGAAATCAGCATCGGTGGATCTGATGCCCGCTTATCAGGCAGCTGAAAATGGCGGTTAGCACACTGGCTGAGATAATAATCGTAGCCCTGCTGAATCGCCGATTTATTCATGCTGACCACTTTTTCGCCTTTGCTGCCGAAGCGTGTTTCCACCAAATTGTAGAATACCTGGGGATCCAGCTTAAGGACTGCTGCTGTCACCCCGATTGCAGCCATGTTCTTGATAATAACATTACCCAGGTCCTGGGCAATCTTGCTCATAGGGATACCACAGCTTGCAACCTGATCCAAACCTTCGGGCTCGAACTTCGAATCATAAACGACCAGAGAGTTTTGGTGCAGCTCATCTTTGTTTTCATCAATAGTGCGCTGATCAAAGGCGATGAGGATATCGGTTTGGTCACCGTGATAGTGGACAGGCTGGTCTGCAACGCGAATTTTATAGTTGGTATGTCCACCTTTGATTAATGACATAAAGTGGCGGTAAGCAAAGGTGTAGTAACCCTCCTGATTAAGAACAGTACCTAGAATTTCACCGGTACTGTCAATTCCCTCGCCCTGCGCTCCGCCGACTTTCCAGGTCAACTCCTGCACGAATGTCACCTCCGGGACTGTTCTTTCTTGGTTTTATTTTCTGGTTGAGGGTGATCAAGCTGGGGATCAGCCGTAGCATCGTGCATGGGATGCATAAACGGTCCTCCGGCCGGTGTGGTCATTCTGTACTCGGCATTATTTTCCGCATCATTGATGTCAATGCGGTTATCGGTGGATTCATCACCGGCTAACTCCTCAACTGGATAATTAGGGTCAGAGCCTGCGCGCAGCTGCTTTTGGTTAGCAAAAGCGCTCGCTTTCTGCTGAAGTTTCTTTACTTTGTCCTTTCTCGGGTTTTGATCCATGTTAAGACCTCCCATTTCTACATTGACCGTTAATATATAGTGTCCCTAAGTTCAGCAAACTTAAACAAGCAAGTGAAAACAAAGTGAAGGCAGGAATTTAACTGCAGGTTAAGAAATGTTTACATGTTAGTAATAATACCAAGGAGGGGTTGCTGTGAGGAGGATAGCCTTCTTTAGTCTCATTTTGCTGTTGGTTTTGTCAAGTTCAGCTTTTAGTGGGACAGAGAATGTTGAGAGCCTAATTCTGGATTTGAAAAGTGCCGATCCTGAACTGCGCCGTACCAGTTTAGTTCAGTTAGGCGAGCTGGGTCCGGATGCATTGCCGGGAGCAGAGCTGATCGTGCAGGCTTTGAGTGATGAGGTTTATGAGGTAAGCTATGCTGCCAGCAATGCCTTGGAAAAAATTGGGTCAGGTGTTCTGCCCTATTTGGAGGCGTTGTTAGTTGAAGGCACAGGAACCGTAAGGGCTAGGCAGGCGGCAGCGCGGCTGATCGGCAGACTTGGCTCAAGTGAGCAGATTGCTGCGCTGATTGCCGCAATTGATGATGGGGCAGCTGAGGTGAGGATCCAGGCTTTAGGTTCTTTAGGACGGCTTGTGGATGAGGAAAATGCAGCTGAGATAATACCCGTACTCTGCCAGGTTGTAGCTGAGGATTTCAACAGCGGTGTAAGAAAAGCTGCGGTTGATCTATTAAACGAGATCGGAATCTTGTCCGAGGATGTTTTATCAGCGCTGGCAGTGGCCTTTGATGACCTGCAGCTAGAAGTAACTCTTGCCGCAAACCGCGCTTTAAGGAGAAACCAGGCCGCGATAATGGAACTGGCTCAAACCATGCTGAAGTCAGATCATCCTGAATACCAGTGGGCCGCGGCGGTTTTAATCGGGCGGGTTCCGCAGCAGATACCGGAAGCCCTGCCTGATTTGGTTGCGATTGTGGTGAATCCAGAGAATGGTATGAAGGCGCGCTGGGCGGCATTAGCTGTTACCGCTTCCCAGGCTCCAAATCTTAACCAGCTTAACAGTGACTCTGATGCAGAAGCGTTGTTCCAATGGCTTCAAACTCAAATATCTTCCGAGGAGCAAAATCTCATGGTATTTAAGGATGCTGCGAAACAGCTTATTAAGGAACGAATCGAAAGTCAGGGCCTGCCGACTTTGGAGCATCCCGGCGAATGGGAGCTGGTGTTTTTCGATGATTTCGATGGCGATCGTCTTGATATGACTAAGTGGAGCTACAATTATCCGTGGGGAACGGGGCATACTCATAATCACAGAGCCTATATGCTGCCGGAGAATGTGATTGTCAGTGATGGTATTCTGACCATTAAGGCCGAGAATGAGCGGCATCCCGATGCGCCTCTATTTGTGGAACATGATGGTGTCCAATATCTGGACTACACATCAGGAGTTATTACATCTCACGGCAAGTTTCATTTTACTTATGGCTATATCGAAGCGGCGATCAAAGTCCCCGGTACTCCAGGATTTTGGCCAGCGTTTTGGCTGTTGGGCGATGGTTGGCCTCCGGAAGTCGATATTATGGAAATTCTGACCCGCAATCCGCGGGAACTTCACATCAATTATCATTACGGGCCATCCTGGAATAACAAGTGGTCTCATTATCAGAAGTTTACAGTGGACGATTTATCCCAAGACTTTTTCGTGTATGGATTTGAGTGGACTCCCACTTATATGCGGTGGTACCTTAATGGCGAACAGATCGGCACTGCCTTTACCAATCAGGAGTGGATCGCTCAGTCGCGCAATTTGTATATTATCCTCAATCTTGCTGTTGGAGGGTGGGGCGGCGATCCTAATGAATCCACAGTTTGGCCTGGTTTGATGGAAGTTGACTGGGTGAGAGTTTGGCAGCGCAAATAGTTTTAAAACGACTTTCAGCAGCCCATCATGTAAATGGTGGGCTGCAGTGATTATCCGTGCATATCTTTGTTGATTTTCTCAAATTCATCCCGGATTTTTGGCTGGGCTATGCCGTTGTTCTCTTTGATATTTTTCGCGATATTTTTCAAATCGCGAATCAGGCGTTTATCGGTAGTAATATGCACTGTATATTCAGAGGGGATTTCTGATTGGATCATTTCATTAACCTCACGGCGGATCTGCTTAAGCCTCAGTCTTTGAAAACCGGACACTTTTAAGGCTACTGAAATGTGCTTGTCCAGCGCCACAGCGACCGCCTCGTCCACTGCCTGATGCTCCTTTACAAGCTGCTCTACCGCTGCTCCCAGCTCTAGATCTGCTGCCAGCGGGGGCTTGTCAGCTGCTGGGCCTGACTGCTTTGAACCTGATGCGCAGGCTGCAAGCAGCAGTGCAATCACGAACAGAAGTGCGATTCTGCAGGCAGATCTTGTCCATCCAAATTTCACAGCAGATAATACCTCCTTATCCTTTCGGTCTGAGTATAAGCGATGCTAAAAAGGCAAATACAATTGCCGAGGAAATACCGGCGCTGGTTACTTCAAAGATTCCGGTCACAATTCCAACCAATCCCGATTGCTTGGCTTCACTTAACGCACCTTGAACCAGCGAATTGCCGAAGCTGGTTATGGGAACGGAAGCACCGGCTCCTGCAAAGTCTATTAAAGGCTGATACAGTTCTAAGCCGGAAAGAATTGCGCCGGCAACAACTAGGATGGTTACAGTATGGGCAGGGGTGAATCTGCCGACATCAAGGAGCAGCTGGCCGATGACACATATCAGTCCGCCTACTACAAAAGCCCAAAAATAAATCTCCATAACCAGAATCACTCCTGTTCTGTGTATTCAATGGCAACGGCATGAGCTATGCAGGGAATACTTTCTTTTTGCTGATAGGACATGGGGGAAAGCAGCGCCCCAGTAGCAACAATCAGCACTTTTTTAAGTTCCCCTTTGCGCATGCGGTTGAGAATATGGCCATAGGTTACTGCTGCGGAGCAGGCTGTGCCGCTTGCCCCGGCAAACAGCATGGGCTGGTGTTCGTGATAAATCATCATGCCGCAGTCAGCATATTTTTCTTTAGGCATGTCGATATGATACTTCGGAAACAGTTCCAGCGTTAGTTCGTGGCCGTAGCGGCCTAAGTCACCGGTGGCAATCAGATCATATTCATCCGGAGAGATGTTGAGATCTTGGCAATGGGCGCTGATTGTATCGACAGCGGCAGGAGCCATAGCCGCGCCCATATTGAAAGGATCCTTTAGCCCCATGTCGATCACTTTGCCGATAGTAGCAGCGACAATCTGCGGTCCAGCTGCTGTCTGCCCAAGGATGGCAGCTCCAGCGCCGGTAACTGTCCACTGGGCGGTATCAGGCTTTTGTGACCCGTATTCAGTTGGATAGCGGTACTGCTTTTCGACAGCGGCGTAGTGGCTGGCGGTGCCGCAGAGCACATTACTGCCAAATCTGGTGTCGACAATAAGAGCTCCTAGGGCTAAGCTCTCCATCGATGTTGAGCAGGCTCCGAATAATCCCAGATAAGGAATGGCCAGCCCGCGGCTGGTAAAAGTGGAGCTGATAATCTGGTTGGATAGATCGCCTGCCAGCATAAATTCAATATCTTCCTGTCTTAAGTTTGCTTTCTTAATTGCCAGCTCACAGGCTTCTTCCAGGAGCTTCCGCTCTGCTTTTTCGAAGCTTTTTTCGCCGAAGAGCAGATCGTCATGGAGCAGATCAAAATCTTCCGCTAAAGGTCCGCGGGCTTCCCGGGGTCCGCCGACAGCAGCGGAAGCAAGGATGGTAGGCCGATTATCAAACAACCAAGTCTGCTTTCCGACTTTCACAGCTATGCACCTCCGATCATTACTGCAAGGGTGCGGATCAATGCTATAATAAAAGCAGAGAATACTCCGAACACGATAACAGAGCCGGCCAGTTTAAACATATTGCTGCCGACACCCAATACATAGCCTTCGGTGCGGTGCTCCAAAGCGGCAGATGCCATGGAATTGGCAAAGCCGGTTACCGGGATCGCAGTACCCGCGCCTGCCCACTGGGCAATATGGTCATAAACTCCGAGGCTGGTCAGCAGCACAGAAATGAATATTAGTGTAGCAGAGGTAGGGTTTCCGGCGCTTTTTTCCGTAAAGTTAAAAACATATATGTAGAAGTCGGTAATAGCTTGGCCGAGAACACAGATAAAGCCGCCAACCAAAAACGCCCGCACACAGTTGCGAAACACCGGCCGCTTAGGCTCTTTGGCCTGAACAAGCTGCTGGTACTCTTTTTCGGTAAGGACATTTTGCTGTTGATTCGACATGTTAACAACCTCCTCAACTTTTATCTTTTACTAGATTGATCCGAATTAAGCATGGCCTGTTGGGCAAACTGTTGGGAAAAAAATCCATTCTAAGGGGGAATGAGTATGACATTTCTTAAGCTGGCAGAAAAAAGGTATTCTGTGCGAGGTTATCAATCAAAACCGGTGGAGAAGGAAAAGCTTTTGCAGGTGCTGGAAGCAGCGCGCTTAGCTCCATCTGCTGTCAATTATCAGCCGTGGCATCTATTTGTGGTGTCTGATCAAGATCTGCTGGGCCGGCTGCAGCAGGCTTATCCTCGCAATTGGTTTGCACAGGCACCATTAGTTATTGTTGCCTGCGGCGATCATTCTCGCTCTTGGAAACGGGGTGATGGCAGAGATTACTGCGATGTGGATGTGGCAATTGCTGTCGATCATATGACGCTGGCTGCCGCAGATTTGGGTCTCGGCACCTGCTGGATCGGTGCTTTTGATGTAAACATGGTTCGGGAAGTCTTGGACCTACCTGAACACTTGGAACCGATTGCGATGCTTCCGGTGGGATATCCCGCAGCAGATTCTGCTCCAAAAAAGAAGCGGCGGGAGTTGGATGAGATGGTAACATGGATCAACAAGCAGGAATCAAAGTTTTGAATTCTGGCAGTAACGAAGAATGAAACAGTATGATATGAGGTGAGACAATGGGACCGGTAGTGGTAGATATAGAAACAGTTGGACGCTTTGATAGTCTCGGCACTTCGGTGCAGGAATACTTGATCGAGAGGGAAGAAAAACGGTTAGCAGCCAGTGGTGAAACAGGGGATGCCAGGGCTAATGTGGTGGAGTCGCTGCCTTTAAACCCTGCTGCTGGAACCATAGCAGCGATTGGACTGTACTTGATCAACGATCAGCGGTCATTAGTGCTGATTAATAACGAGGAAAATGAGGAAGCTTTTCCCACCGGGCACGTGGAGCTTGATCCGGAGACAGTAGTTTATTATGGTTCGGAAGCGCAAATCTTGAGATTGTTCTGGGCAAAGCTTCTGGAAAAAGCTGGTCCCGGCGGCAGATATGCGGCATATCCTGTGATAACGTTTAACGGCAGGTATTTCGATGGTCCATTCCTAATGCTCCGTTCAGCAGTTAATGGGATACAGCCCACTCGCAATCTTGTGGGCAGCCGCTATACTCTTAGTGAAAACTGCGATCTTTTAGAAGTGCTTACATTCATGGGAACTCTTTCCTGGCAGCATCGCTACAGCTTAGATTTTTGGTGCAGCCAGTTTGGAATTGAATCGCCCAAGCAGGATATGGACGGATCGATGGTAGGAGAGGTTTGGCGTTCGGGGGATTTTGAGCGGTTGGTCCGGTACAGTTTAAGCGATCTAAAAGCGACTGCGCAGCTTTACGAGGCAGTGCAGCCCTTAATCGAAGTCCAAAAGGGGTCCTGACCCCCAACTAGGGTCAGGACTTGGGAACAACTTCGTGGGGATCGATATAGTGTTTTTCCCCGCACATATTGCAGATCACTTCAATATCTTCCCCGCTTTCGATGTAGGACTGGATTTCCTCTTCGGTGAGGGACGACAAAATGCTCAGCAGCAATTCCTTAGAACAGCTGCAGCGGAATTGAATTGGCTCGATGCTGAGAACCTCCAGGTCAGCTTGGAATACTGCGCTGATTGATTCTGGCTCTTCTTGAAATACTTCACCAAAATTAGTTTGCGGTTGGAACAAGGAAGAGACTTTTACCGCATCGGTCAGCTTCTGCATCTGCTCCTCGCTGCCCCCGGGCATCAGCTGGGCGAACATTCCGCGGGAGAGAGTAATCTGGTCCTGATCATCAAAGATGAGGCTCAGATAAAACATAGATGTGGTCTGTTCGCTCTGCTCAAAGTAGTAGGAAAAGTCATCGACAATATTGCCGTAAGGCATCTTGGTCACACCCGTAAACATCTTGCCATAGCGGCCCAGATCCTTAATAACCTGAAGCCCGCCGCGATCACCAAAGAACTCAGGTAAAGTCATACCTTCGACCCTGCCAGGTTCAAGGTTGAGGAACGGCTGGCTGACAAAGCCTCTGACGCTGCCTTCCGCATCCGCTTCTGCCAAAACCTGATACTCCTGGTCAGTTGCAGCTACTCTCAGGCTGATGCGCTGGGTATCTTTCAGCGTACCGGAAATCAGGGAAGCAATAGTCAGGGTTTTAGCCAAAGCAGTTTTAGTCAGCTTAGATGTCTCTAAGGGATTGCAGCGCTCCTGCACCAGCATTGTATTATCTACAAAAATCACACGCACTTGCTTATCAAAAGCTAAGCAGCGGATTAGTTGGTCACTCACTTTCTTACACTCCTTCGCATATATTGCAGTATCCAATACTTTTATTGTGGGCTAATGGTCCAAAAGTGTCAAGTTGATTAGATATCTGCAGGTATTTTTATTATTACCTCGAATTTTACAGCTGTAATCCATTAAATATGAGGTGAGTATCTTGAATTCTATTGCCGGGAAGTACTGCCCTTACTGCCAGAAAGCCTTTACAGCTGAAGATACAGCATTAATCTGCAGTAAATGTAATACTCCCCATCACCACCAATGCTGGGTAGAAAACCAGGGATGCGCAGTTGTTGGCTGTGATGGAAGTTTTGTCGATGCTGAGAGTTATGACCCGGATTTCCATAAGAGCCCGCAGGAAACAGTTTTCCACAGCGATGAACCCAGCGGTCCTTCTTTATCAGGGGATACGAAATCATGCCCACACTGCGGCGAAACAATTCCGCAGGCAGCTGTATTCTGCGTGCACTGTAAAACAATGCTTCAAGATCCTAAGCTTGATTCTAATGGTAGGCTTGCTGTAATTGATACCATAGTTGATGGTCTGAAAACCGGATGGAACCTGTTGGGAGAAAATTTGGGATTTCTGCTTCTATTAGAGCTGGTTCTTTTAATCGCGCCTTTTGCAACAGCAGTGATTGCTGGATTGGTTTCTATGATCATTCCGCCTCTGAGTGTAGTATTTGGTCTTGCGGGTATTGTGCTGTCGATGATTGTGGCTGTAGGTGTACAGAAAATCTTTTTTAAACTATTTGATCGTCAGCAAGTTGATTTGTCAGATATTTTTTCAGCCACTGATCGGGTGCTGCCTTTCATCGGCGTTGGCTTTTTAGCGGCGCTTGGAACCATGCTTGGAGCTTTTCTTCTGGTGCTTCCCGGTTTTATCTTCGCTTTCTTTGTTTGGCTTGCACCTGTAGCTGTAGTAGACCGGCCGGTAGGAGCTGTTGAGGCGCTCAGCATCAGCATGAGGATTGTTCGAGACAACATTTTTCTGACGCTGGGTATGCTGTTAGTGGTTATGGTCCTTAATATGCTGGGAGCCTTGTTCTTTGGCTTGGGCGTTCTAATTACCGGACCAATCAGCTCTTTCTTTATAATCTACTGCTATCGTAAAATGCTTCATCAAAACATAAATAAGTAAGGTGTCAGTGCTGAGCAGTGTGCTGAAAACCTCCCGCGGGTAAACTGGGGGAGGTTTCTTGCGTTTATTATATAAATTATTAGTATCCATCCCGAGAGGGGAGAAGTTTCAATGAGGAACTCATATGTTTGGGCGAGGCGAAAACTAGAACAAGCGGAGAAAATTCTCAGCTTGAGCGCAGAGCGGGAATTGACAATGCAAGAACTCAATCTTGTTCTAGAGCTGCTTGAAGAGATCAAGAGGCATCATCCGGATTTGTTTCAAGGTGAAAATACCTACCTCTGGGAGGAGCTGGCCTTCGCTTACTATAATCTGCATCACATCGGCAGGGCTGAGCGCTGCTTGCGGGTGCTGGCTGAACTTATCCCTGATTCCAGTGAGCCGTTTATTAATCTCGGCGCATTTTTTCTGAACGAAGGATTGATCGATCGGGCGATAAATGCCTATTTAGAGGGGTTGGCTGTCAACCCCGACGATGAATATCTCTGTTTTAATCTGGCAAGTTTGTACGCCAGTATCGGTGCTTACCGGAAAGCTGATTCCGTGATGAACAAAGCGGTGTTAGCCAATCCAACCCGCGCGCTGACCCACATGCTCAAAGGTGATATCGCAGCGGAACGGGGACTCTTTGAGCTGGCTGCGCACAGTTATGAGCATGCGCTTGAACTGATGGAAGATGATTGCTGGATTGAGATGAGAAGGAACTGCTATTTTAAGCTTGCCGCTGCGCTGATGCATTTAGGCCACTATGAACGCTGTATTCTAACTATAGAGAAGCTGATCACTGTTTATTCTGACTGCTGCAGTGATGTCTATCTGATTTTAGTTAGATGCTACCAGAAACTGGGGAACCCAGACCTGACAAGATGGTATGCGAAAAAAGCGGAGCAGCAGTACAGGTTGGAAAACAGCTCGCTGCGAGAATAGATATTGTCATGAAGGTAAGGAGCGACGTTATGGAAAGAATTGATTTTAAGCAAATCCAATGGGTGCGGGGCGGAAAATGCGAGGCTCCATATATGCGGAAAGAGTTCACGGTCAAACAGTTTCAGAAAGCCGAGATAGCGATCTGCGGCTTGGGGCTCTTTCAGCTGTTTATCAATGGAAAGCGCGTATCTGATGATGTATTGGTCCCGGCCTGGTCCGATTATGAGGATCGGGGCAGACCCCGGCTTTTATGGCCTATTAACGACACCTTTACCCACCGAATTTACTACGTCCGGTATGATATCACTTCATACCTAGCTGAGGGAAAAAATGCTATTGGGATCGTTCTAGGTAATGGCATGTACAATCAAAGAGTGAAGACTCTGGAAGGTGACTTGTGGTATAACTATCCGAAGTTGATGTTTGCAATTGCTGTAGGTTCTGGTGCGGATACAGAATACATAACTTCTGACCAAAGTATCAAATGGAGGCAGAGCCATATTATTGAAAACAATATCTACATCGGCGAGGTCCATGATTTTACCCAAAAGCTTCTTGATTTCAGCCTCCCCGGGTTTGATGACACCGGCTGGGAGAGGGTAGATTTGGCGGAAACACCTAATGGAGAGTTTAATGAGCAGCGCTGTCCTACAGATAAAAGAATTCGCTCGCTCAAGCCGGTTTTGCTCCAAACTCGTTCTGATTCCAAGATCTATGACTGCGGCGAAAATACTGTCGGCTGGGCAAAACTGAAATATACGGGACCGGACGGCGGCAGGGTGAAAGTTGTCTACGCTGAAGAACTGGAATCTGATGGTTCTCTGTCCTTTGCAACCACCGGCGGAGAAGAGCAGATCCAGCAGGATCAGTTTATCAATGTGCCTGCTGGAAGTATCTGCGAGCCTGAATTTACCTGGCATGGTTACCGCTATTTCCAGGTGTACGGCGAGGCGGAGCCGGAGGAATGCGTTATTGTTCACACCGATCTTCCGGTAACCTCTACCTTTTCATCCGACAGCGATGTGCTGAACTGGCTCTATCAAGCAACCGTGAACACATTTTTGTGCAATGTTCACTTGGGAGTTCCTTCCGACTGTCCGCATCGGGAACGTTTGGGCTACACTGGTGACGGTCAGCTGTTCTGCGATACTGGGATGCTGCTTGCCGATAGCCGTTTGTTATATGAAAAGTGGATTCAGGATATTGCTGACGGTCAGGATCCGGATACTGGGCATGTGCAGCACACTGCTCCATTTGCCGGAGGAGGTGGCGGTCCGGGGGGATGGGGCTGTGCGATTGTTGAGGTGCCTTATCAATACTACCGCCATTATGGTGACAAGAGTATTTTAGAAAAGTATTATCCCAATATGCTTAAGTATATTGATTATCTGGAGCTGCGCAGTGAGAATGGTCTGGTGGTGGCGGAAGAACCGGGTGGATGGTGCTTGGGGGACTGGTGTACTCCTGACCCGATTGCCATACCTGAACCTTTTATCAACACTTATTTTTATGTCAAATCCATGGAGCAAATCAGATATATCAGCGAAGTGCTGGACAAACCATTCCCGTTCGAAAAACGGCTGGAGATGGTAAAACAGGCATTAATCGATCACTATTATGATCCAGATGAAAATAGTTTCTGCGGATCTATTCAGGGAGCGGATGTATTTGCTCTTGATCTAGGTTTAGGGAATCAGGAGTTATTAGAGAAAGTGGCTCAAAAATACTCCGAGGCTGAATGCTTTGATACCGGTATTTTCGGCACCGATGTTTTGATCAAGGTGCTGTTTGAAAACGGTTATGCCCAGACAGCATTTGATCTTTTAACATCAGAGAAATATCCATCATTCGGGCATATCAAAAATCAGGGCGCCACAACTTTGTGGGAATATTGGGATGGTCGTAAATCCCACAATCACCCGATGTTTGGAGCCTGCACAAAGTATCTTTTCTATGGACTTTTAGGAATTAAACAGAAGCCAAACAGCACCGGTTTTAAAGATGTGATTATTGCTCCTGTTTTAGTCAAAGGGCTTGAGAAGGTCAGCGGTGCAATCACCGCTGCTGCAGGAAAAATTGCAGTTGGATATGGGATTGAGGATGGCAGAGTTGAGTTTACACTCGAAATTGGCAGTGATATCCGGGCAGAGTTTAGGTTTAAAGATAAAACCTTCCCAGTCAAACCCGGAGTGAATACTTTTGACTTCGAACTAAGCAGCTGATTTTAACTGCATACAGCTGCTTGATTGCGGCCATCGGCTTTGGCTTGATAGAGAGCTCGATCAGCTCGCTCAAACAGCTGATCCATGCTTTCTTTGTAATCATATTCGGCGATGCCTAAGCTGATGGAGAGTGGACCGATACCCGGAAAGTCCGCGGCGTTAACTACGCTCTGGAGCCGATCAGCCAGCTTTTTCGCTTCGCATAAGGTTGTGTTGGGTGCGATAATCACAAATTCATCACCGCCGATGCGGGCCAAAAAGTCTGTGCCTCTCAAGTTTTCTATGAGCATTTCCGAGATCTGCTGCAGAGCAAAGTCACCGGTGATATGGCCGCGGGTATCGTTGATCTGCTTGAACTTATCTACATCCACAACAATCAGGGAAAGGGGAGTCTCGGTTTTGCTCGCCAGATCCATTTCTCTGGGGAGGATGCGCTTGAAGTAGGCTTTGGTTATGGCGCTGGTTAACGCATCATAGCGCACCATATACTCTAACTGATTCTGGACATAGCGCCGCAGCCAAATCAGAATAATCACTGCCAGCACTAGGGTAAAGAAGTTTAAGGCAAATATAAGCCGAAACTCATTTAAATGCTGTTTTGATAATCTCTGCACATGGATAACCGCATCATCGGCAGTAGTCCAGATCTGTTCGCTTACCAATAATAGTGTACTAGGGCTGCTATCGGCAGGGTTGTTCCGGTAGAGCAGTATCTGCAGTTTAATCTGCTCCCACTGGGCTGCCAATTCAGTCATAAATTCGGGGTAATCATCTAGGTGTTCGTTGATTAGTTGATCGATGCTTTGAACCAGCTCATCATTGGGCGCATCTGCTAATTCGAGTTTAATTAAGCGCTGAATCGATCCGCGGATAAGCCCTAAATTGTTGATAATATCTGCGTCTCGGTTCAATGAGTAAGTTAGCTGCCCGGAATGGAAGTCGCCGGCACCGATCAATATGATCAGCAGGGTTGTTATGATAAACATGGTTTTGGAATCAAGTCTTCTAATTTTAAACATATGCCACACCTCTAAAAATCTTGGAATCTATAATACTTAGAAACTAGGTTATATTCTTTGTCGGCGCTTAAGTATCCTTTATAACCCAGGTAATGTTTTAATTAATATTTTCGGAACAAATTGAGATTAATTCAACCACAGGTTTATTCAACCAGTGGTTGAGTTTTATGCCGGCAAAAGGCTTTTACTTAAACCAGCAATATCTGGATAACGACTGCACTTCACAGGATAATTAGACTAGCAAATACGTGCAGGGAGTGGTCACATGTATAACATTTATGGTTTTGGCAGGCGGATTGCTTCATTTCGGAAACTGGCGGGCTTAACCCAGGAGGAGCTGGCTGAACGCCTGAATATTACCGCTCAGGCTGTTTCCAAATGGGAAAATGAAATCTGCTTTCCGGAAATAACCATGCTTCCCCGGCTGGCGCAGGAACTGAATACCACGATTGAAAAGCTGTTCGGAGGCGGTATCGATCCAACAAAAGCGGAAGCATCAGCTATTCCTAAACAGAAAGGCCGGTTAAAACTGATCCATACCTATCAAGGTCTGCTGTGTTACTCGGATAAGGAAGTGGCTGTAACAAACGAGGATACGGTTGTTTTTAAAGATGGCAGCAGCGCAGATCTGCGGCGGCAGGAAATCATCAATAAAGGTTCAGGTGAGATCTGCTTTGATTTCGCCGATGAGTACGACGAGAATGATCAAGGGCAGACTGAGCTCAGCGAAGTATTCAGCGGGATCGCCTCGCTGCGCCTGGAAATCTCCAATGCCACTTTCCAGGTTCTGCGCTCGCCTGATACCTATACAAGGCTAAAAGCGGTAGGTTCAGCACCTTTCATTGGCGGTCTGCAGGTTTCTCAGAGCGGTTCGCTGCTTGCTGCAGTCCAAAAACAGCAAAACTATCACCGCGGTGAGAGAAACCGAATTGAGATCATGATTGGCCAAGACAGCGGTTCTGATTTAGAGCTGAGGATTGGCGGATCCGGCAGTGGTGAGGTGCAGGTACCTTTTAAGAATGGATTAGTGCAGATCGGCGGCTCAGGTGATGTCATACTCACTGATTTCGATGTCTTAAAGTGTCGAATCAGCGGCAGCGGCGATTTAAAAGCTGACAAGATTGGCGAAGCAGAGCTGGCTATCAGCGGTGCAGGGAATGTTGAACTGAATGAGGTTACAATAAGGTTCGAAGCTCATGTCAGCGGAGCCGGAGATATCAGTGTCAGCGGCGGCAATATTGATGAGTTCAAGGCTGAGATTTCCGGTGCGGGGGATATAAAGGCTCAAGGTTTAACAGCGCGAACCGCTGATATTACCTGCCATGGTGCCAGCGATGTAGTGTTAGGCAGAGTGATCGAGGGGTCTAAAGAAAAACACAGTCAGCACTCTTCAATCAAGATCCTGCAGAGAGGCTAGGAAAGGACTGCTTAAGCGGATGCTGAAACATTTCTTACAAAGAGTTTTTATTAACCGTGATTACGGATTGCTTTTTATGGGGAAATTAGTTTCTCAGCTGGGAGACGGGATCCACTATTTTGCCCTTACCTGGCTCGTCCTTGATTTAACCGGTTCTGGAGCGGTGTTAGGTACGCTGCTCCTGATTTCCTCTCTTCCCATGATAATTCTGCTCCCGTTCAGCGGTGTAATTGCCGATACAATCGACCGCAAAATACTGATCGTTTCCATGGACGTGGTTCGCGGTCTGCTGATGCTGGCTCTGGCAGCGATTTACCTGAACGGAATGCTCACATTGCCGGTGCTGTTTGCGGCCTCGGTGGTGCAATCGCTCTGCGCTGTGCTGTTTAACCCAGCAATCAGCGCCTCGCTACCGAATTTAGTGAGCAAAGACGAGCTTGTACAGGCTAATGCCCGCGACAGCTTCAGCCAGAGTGCCACAGGTATCCTTGGTCCGATTGCTGGCGCCTTTCTGTTGGGTACCGCGGGATATGGCGGTGTATTTCTGATTACCGGCATCTCGTTTTTGCTTTCAGCAGTTTCGGAGATGTTTATTCGCTTTCCTAAGCGTGTAAAAAGCGAAATAGAAGTTCAGTTTTTCTCAAAGCTTAAATCCGGATTTACTTATTTATGGGGCCATGTTGGACTCCGCACCTTAATCCTGTTTGCGTTGGGAATGAATTTCGCGCTCAATCCGATTTATGCTGTGGCTTACCCTTATTTGGGCAAAGAAGTTCTGCTGATGGATCCGAAACTCTACGGATTTGCCCACTCAAGCTATCCAGCGGGGCTGCTGTTAGGCACACTTTTAATCGGTTTTCTGACGCGCAGGTTTGCTAAAGACAAGCTGTTGTCGTCCGGGGTTCTAGTGGTGGGGATTTTAGCTGCAGTTTTAGGACTGCTGGGTATGCCAGCAGTATACTCTCGGTTATCAAGGGTGGGAATCCTGATTTTTATGGTCCTGCCAAACTTCTTAACAGGTTTGTTCTTGGTTCAGGTTAATGTCCCTTTTAAAACCATGATGCAGGAATTGGTTCCCGATCATTATCGCGGGCGGGTTTTCGGCTTGGTCGACAGCACTGTCAACATGCTTGTTCCCCTATCCACGGCAGTAGTTGGAGTTTTGGTCGATGCGGTGCCGATCTACTGGCTGTTTTTTATTTCCGGCTCTGCGATGTGCATTTTTGCTGTTGGTCTCGCTTGTTCCCGATCGATTGCAGAGCTGTATCTACCGGCAGCTGCGGAGACGCGCCAAATCTAGCGTCTCTTTTTTTTGGCATAATAATAGCCGCTCGACCAATATAATTTAAAAAAGGGTATGACCCGGGGAAAGGAGAAGTAAATAAACAGTCAAAAAGCAGGATCAGAGCATCTTATTGGTAATAGTCGGAAAATTAAATCATAAAGGAGGGTACGGAATGACCTGGTATTGGTGGGTCGTAATTATTGCTGTAGTGGCAATAATCGCCTATATGATCTTCAAGAAAGATTAGTTCAGAGGAAGAGACAGCCTTAGGCAGGTCGGCTGTCTCTTCGCCTGTCGAGCTAAACCAGGGTGTGGATTAAATAAACCAGGCCAAAAACGATCGGCTGATGGATTAGATAAACAATAAGGGAGTGGCGGCCTAGAAATCTCACAAACTGAGTTCCAGGCAGCTTATTGATTGATTCTAACGCTAAAACAGGAAAACGCCTTTCGCCATGAGGGTAGCATACCGATCCCAACCATATCCCAATCAACACGACGCCGAACCAGGGGAAAAGCGGGTAATAATCAACCATGGGAATGGTTATGCGGCCGAGCCCAAACGGAAGCAGGAACAGCGAGCGCACCGACAGATTGGTAAGCAAATAATCAGCAGTAATTACCGCAACCCCTACCGCTAAGGCAGCATTCGGACGAGGCAGGAACAGCGGTGATAATAATATGCATACACCGATCAGGTGCAGGATGCCGAACAGGATGTATTCATCCAAGGCAAAATAGACTACAAGGGTAATAACTGCTCCCCAGCTCAACAGTTTGCAGCCGCGGATGATGAATTTTTTCCAGATTCCTTTAAACCCTATGGCCCGAATTGTCCGGGCGTAGCTGATGGACAAGCACATGCCAATGATTAGTAAAAATGATGATCCAATGATTTGAGCCATGATTTGGGGAGAAAATGGAAAAATATCCCACGAAGCCAGATCGAAGTAGTATAAGTCCCAAAAGGCATGGTACAGCACCATGGCAATAATGCTCAATCCTCGCAGCAAATCTAATTCCGGAAATCGTGAGTGCGGTCTGTTATGCATTGTTCTCCTCCCTCAAAACTATCTAACCTGCCATTATTATAACAATAGCAGCGCATGGAAACAATTCATCATTTGAAGAAGGAAGTTGATAATTATGGTCAGTATACTCTGCGACGTTGATGGATGCTTAGTGCCGGGACGCGGTGAGATGTGGGATTTTGCCGGGTTGAGTGAGCTGGCAGAGCGAAATCACAGCCGCGAATTCACTTTTGCCCTGTGTTCATCGCGTCCGGCACCGTTTTTAGAGGCGGTGGCACGGCAGCTGTTAATCTCAGATTACTGCATCTGCGAAAATGGTGCTCTGCTATACCATCCCCTTACTAAAGAGGCAATTCTCAATCCCATAATTCCTCAGGATTTTTTTAAGGAGCAGGAGAATATCCACCGCATTTTGGAAGAAATAATCGGCGGCAAAGAGATCGTGGTTGAAGTAGGCAAATCCTATACTTTCAGCGTTAATACTATCAACCCGGAGCTGCTGCCGGAAATTGAACCGGTTATTGAAGAGCGGCTTGCTGAAGCGCCCATCGATATTTCCAAATCGTCCCGGTCGATTGAAATTGTACCCCGGGGCATCAACAAGGCTGAGGGTGTGCAGTTCTGGTGTGAAATTACCAATACCGACCCGGACAGGGTACTGGCAATTGGCGACACTGACAACGATCTACCCATGTTTAGTGCCGCTGCCCGTTCGGCTGCTCCGGCGAACTGCTCAGAATTAGTGCGCAGCTCAGTGGACTATGTATCCGAGTACCCGATGGTCCGCGGTGTACTGGACATTTACGTGAAGGCAAAGACCATTATGGACTAACTAAAGAGAGTGAGTGAAATAATGGCGAAGTTATTGTTGGGAATTGATATTGGAACCTCAGCGTGTAAAGCTGCTGTTTTTACTGTTGAGGGTGAAGTGATTGCCCAAGCATCTAAAGCTTATGGAATCTACTACCCGGCATCCGGCTGGGTAGAGCAGGATCCGCAGGAATGGTGGGTTAAAGTCTGCGAAGCAGTCCAGGCTGTTTTGAATGCTGATGGGGTCTCAGCAGCTCAAATTGCCGCTGTGGGAGTCGATGGCCAGAGCTGGTCGGCAATTCCAATCGATAAAAATGGCCGAGTCCTCCACAACACACCAAATTGGATGGACAATCGATCTAATGCCATTACTGAGCGGGTAAAAGCAGAAGTGGGCGCAGAACGAATTTTTGCCGTTAGCGGCAACCGCTTTGAGCCGACCTATACCACTCCAAAAATTTTGTGGTTTAAAGAGGAAAGACCCGATATTTTCCAGCGGACAGCGGCATTTCTGCAGAGCAACAGCTATATTGTCTACAAAATGACCGGAAAAATTACCCAGGACTTATCGCAGGGTTATGGTCTGCATGTGTTTAATATTAGCAGAGGAGAATACGATTCTGATCTGTGTAAAGATTTAGGCATACCGCTGGAAATGCTGCCCCCTCTTTATCCCTGCCACCAAATTGTTGGGACGGTTACCGCCCAGGCTGCGCAGGAAACAGGGCTTAGGGCCGATACACCCGTAGTGGCCGGAGGACTGGATGCTGCCTGCGGCACTCTCGGCGCCGGTGTGACTCTTCCCGGTGAAACTCAGGAGCAGGGAGGGCAGGCCGGAGGCATGAGTATCTGCGTAGATCATGCTCGTGCCCATCCCCAGCTGATCTTAAGTAATCATGTAGTGCCGGGAATGTACCTGCTGCAGGGCGGTACTGTCGGAGGCGGCGGCACTCTAAAGTGGTTTAAAGAGCAGCTGGGAACATATGAGGAAGAAATGGAGGAAGCATCCGGCAGGAGTGCTTTTGAGATGTTCAGCGAAATGGCAGCACAAATCGCTCCCGGTTCTGATGGCTTAGTCTTTCTGCCTTATATGGCGGGCGAGCGTTCACCGATTTGGGATGTGAATGCGAAGGGTGTTTTCTACGGGTTAAGCTATGCGAAAACCAAAGGGCACCTTATCCGCTCAATTATGGAAGGCTGCGCTTATGCGCTCCATCACAATCTGGAGACAGCTGAGGAAGCGGGCGTCAGCGTCAGCGTGCTCAACTCCATGGGAGGTGCTGCCAACAGTGAAGTCTGGACACAGATTAAGGCCGATGTCACCGGAAAGCCGATTCAGGTACCTGCTTCCGATACTGCTACCGCTTTAGGAGCAGCAATCCTAGCGGGAGTGGGTATTGGGGTGTATTCTGACTTTCAGCAGGCAGTGGAGCAGACTATTCAAATTAAGCGAATTCACTATCCGAATCAAGATAATTACCATACATATCAGATTGGCTATCGGCTCTACCGTGAGCTGTACGAGCGGTTAAAAGACCTGATGGCCAAATACTAACAGGAACAGGAGTGGAGACATGAAAGCAGCAGTACTGCACGGCAGAGACGATCTGCGTTACCAAGAATGGCCGACACCGGAGCCAAAGGCAGGCGAAGTTTTAGTAAAGGTAAAGGCTGTCGGTATCTGCGGCTCAGATGTTCCCCGCGTGCTGGGAGACGAAGCTCATTACTATCCTATTGTCCTCGGACATGAGTTTTCTGGAGAAGTTGTGGAAGTAGGAGCTGAGGTTACAAGAGTTAAGGTTGGCGATAGAGTGGCAGGAGTTCCCCTTATACCCTGCTTCACCTGCGCTGACTGTGCCCGGGGCAGTTTTTCCCAGTGCAAGCATTATACTTTTATTGGGTCCCGAATTGCCGGAGCTTTTGCTGAGTATATAGCGCTGCCTGAGAGCAATGTTGTTCCATTTGAGGACAGTGTTTCGTTCGAGCAGGGAGCGCTGTTTGAGCCATCGACGGTAGCGCTCCACGGCCTCGACTGCGTCCAGTTTAGAGGCGGTGAGGACGTCGCAGTTTTAGGAGGCGGAACAATCGGACTTTTTACAGCGCAGTGGGCGAAAATTTATGGTGCGAAACGAGTTTTTGTCTTTGATCTTGATGATGATCGGCTTGAACTTGCGAAAAAACTCGGAGTGGATCAGGTGGTAAATACCCTCAAACCGGATTTTAAGGCCGAAGTGATGGAAGCTGTGGGCGGAAGAGGCTTTGGGTATGTGTTTGAAACAGCTGGCGCCGATGCTACTATGAAACTTGCATTTGAGCTGGCAGGCAATAAGAGTAAGGTCTGCATGATCGGTACCCCGACTAAGGACTTAACCTTTAGTCCTAAGCTCTGGGAGCAGATGAACCGCAAAGAGTTTATCCTGACGGGATCGTGGATGTCCTACAGCGCTCCCTTCCCCGGCAGCGAGTGGGAACTGACAGCTCACTTCTTCAGTACCGGCCAGTTAAAATATGATGAAGCTTTGATCTTTAAGAAGTATCCGTTAAGTGAGGCTAAAACAGCTTTTGACCTGTATAAAATACCTGGAGCTGTAAAAGGCAAAATACTGCTAGTAAATGAATGAGGTGTTGAATGTGAATCCATTAAAACAGCTGGTTGCTCAGCACAAGCAGGGACAGAGAATTGGAATGTACTCAGCCTGTACTGCCAACGAATTGGTAATCGAAGCGTGTTTAGATCGAGCTAAGCGGGATAACAGCTATGTTTTGATTGAAGCCACGGCTAATCAGGTCAATCAGTACGGCGGTTATACTGGGATGACACCGGTTCAGTTCAGGGACTATGTATACCAAATCGCTGCCAGAGTTAATTATCCCAAAGAATGCATTATCTTAGGCGGAGACCATTTAGGTCCCCTGACTTTCAGTCATCTGCCGGCTAAAGAGGCGATGCAGGAAGCAGAGGAGCTGATTCGTCAGTTTGTCTCAGCCGGGTTTGCTAAGATTCATATTGATACCAGCATGCGTTTAGGTGATGATGATCCAAATCAAAAACTAGACTCAAAGTTAATCGCAGAGCGGGGAGCGCGTCTTGCTCAGGCTGCAGAATCTGCCTTTCAAGCGCATCAAGCTGAGAATCCCGATGCATCACTGCCTGTGTATGTAGTGGGCAGCGAAGTGCCCATCCCCGGCGGCAGCCAGGAAGAAGAGGATCTCGTTCAGGTAACCAATGTAGCTGATTTTAAAGAAACTGTAGCTTTGTTTGAAGAAGCATTTAAAAACCTGGATTTGACCGATGCTTGGAATCGGGTAATCGCTGTCGTGGTTCAGCCGGGAGTGGAGTTTGGTGATGAATCGATCCACCCATACAACCGCGACGACGCAAAGGAGCTTAGCCAAGCGCTCAAGGAGTATCCGAATTTAGTATTTGAAGGCCATTCTACTGATTACCAGACCCCGGAACTGCTGCGCCAGATGGTAGAGGACGGAGTCATCTTCCTCAAAGTTGGTCCAGCGCTGACATTTGCCCTCAGAGAAGGTTTGTTTGCTCTCAGCATGATCGAATCTGAACTGCTGGGGCATACAGGGCAGCCGCTGTCGAACCTTCCGGCTGTGCTTGAGCAAGTAATGCTCGAAAATCCGAAATACTGGGAAAAGCACTACCATGGCGATGAGCACAAGCTGCGCCTGGCGCGGAAGTACAGTTTTTCCGACCGCAGCCGCTACTACCTTCCTTACGATGATGTAAATCAAGCAATCGAGCTGCTGTTTAAAAATCTTGGCGCGGTAGAGATTCCATTAAGCCTGTTAAGTCAATACATGCCGATCCAGTATACTAAAGTTCGCCGCGGCGAGCTGACTGCTGATCCGCGGGAATTAGTTAAAGATCGGGTAGTAAACTGTATTGACGAGTATCTATATGCCACAGGAATATTACCTTTTGAGCAGGAGGGAGAAAATGGAACGCGTTAATCCTGAATTAGTACCCCAAAAAACACTTTATACCGGTGCGAAAATGCCAGCAATAGGTCTCGGTACATTTGGTTCCGATCGCTATTCCGGAGAGGACATTGCCGAAGCAGTGGCCGGAGCTATCAGGGTTGGTTATCGGATGATCGACTGCGCTGCTGTATACGGGAACGAGCATTTGATCGGCCCCAAAATTGAGGAAGCGATCAATGAGGGAATTGTTAAGCGGGAAGAGCTGTTTATTGTTTCAAAAGTCTGGAACGACATGCATGGAGATGGCGATGTATTAATTGCCCTAGCCAAAACCTTAAAGGATCTCCGCTTGGACTATCTCGATCTGTATTTGATCCACTGGCCGTTTCCTAACTACCATCCTCCGGGGGCAGATGTTGATTCCCGCGATCCTCATGCCGTTCCCTACATTCATGAAAACTACATGCGGACATGGCGCCAGATGGAGCGTTTAGTGGATTCGGGACTGGTTAAGCATATCGGCACATCGAATATGACCATATCTAAGCTGGAAGGGGTACTGAAAGATGCCCGGATTAAGCCGGCGGTTAACGAAATGGAACTGCATCCCCATTTCCAGCAGCCGGAGCTGTTCCAGTACTGTCTGGATAATAACATTGTACCGATTGGCTTCTGCCCGATCGGTTCTCCAAACCGTCCGGACCGCGATCGCACACCTGACGATACCTCTCCGACAGAGGATCCGGTAATTCTGGAAATTGCGGAGCGGCACAATGTGCATCCGGCTGTAGTCTGCATTAAGTGGGCTGTGCAGCGGGGTCAGGTGCCAATTCCTTTCTCGACCACTCCAAGAAACTACACTGCGAATTTGAAAGCGGTAACGGAAGATCCGCTCACAGATGAAGAAATGGCGGCAATTAACAGCATCGACAGGAACTGCCGTTTAATTAAAGGTCAGGTCTTCTTGTGGGAAGGCGCGGAAAGCTGGGAAGATCTCTGGAAATAGAATAATAAGATAACAGCATTAGACGGAGCTGAGATACTGTGCGTATTTCGGCTCCGTTTTTGTATGCAGGGTTCCTCCGCCGCCTCCACCTTTTTGCACAGGCTTCTATTACACCGTAGTCCCTGGAGACTCCTTGTTTACAATTGCTAACCGCTTTGGAGTTTCGCTTCCCGCACTGATCGCAGCTAATCCCCAGATTACTAATCCGAATTTAATCTTTCCGGGACAGGTGATCTGCATTCCGGGAGCCCAGATTCCCACTATTGAGTGCTGTATGCTGCTGTTTAGGACTGCGAATGTTCCGGTTCAGCCGGAGGCGGAAGCAGGCGGTGTGGCAAGAGTGTTTCAAGCGCCTAATAGAAACGGCAGCGTTTTGGTGGCAGCGATTGGATTACCACCGCCTTCAGCGTTAGGTGGAAATATTTATGTGGCCTGGATTAGGCGGCAGGGAGCTTCTCCCATACCATTTCAAATGCTGCAGACCGGCCCGGTAGTGATTCAGCCGGGAGTCTGGGTTGGAGCCATCACCTTTGGACCGGGTGAGCAGTTTGCCCCATTCCAGGATATCGTTGTAACGGCGGAAATCAGCTTCCCGGTTACCAATCCAAATCTTAACCGGATCGCCTTGATCGGAAACTTTACTCAATGCCGGCCTCAGTAATGAGTGAAAGGGAGCCGCAGTCAGCTCTTCTGATTGCGCTCCCTTGTTCTTCTTTTATATCTGCTTGGCGATAACCCGACAATGTTTTTAAAGGCGCGGTAGAAGGTGGAGTAATCGCTGTATCCTACCTGGGCGGCAACTTCCGAGGCCGGTTTTTCGGATGCCAGCAATTCCTTTGCCTTCATGATGCGTTTGTGGGTAATGTATTCGAGGATTGAGAATCCAGTGCTCTGTTTAAAGATATGGCAGAGATGAAACTTGTTGAGGTAAAACTCGTTTTCCAGCTGATCTAGGGTAATTTTTTGATCAAGATTATTGTTGATATAATCCAGTACTGAGTTAACTTTGGAGTTGGGAGGGCTGTAGTTTTCTTCGAGATTCTTATCTGAGAAGATGCGGTTAATGGCAACCAGCATCTGGATCAAGGTGGTTTTAATCATAGCATTCGCCATTGGCGTGGCTGCTTTGGAAAAGTTGTGCATTGACTCGATGTATTGATCGATACCATATGCCTGGACATCCTCCGCTTTAATCTGATTGTGGTGTCCGGGTTTGCGGTTTTCAAACACAGTCAGGGGATTAAAGCCATCTACCTGCAGGCCGAGAATAAAATCCGGTTTAAACTGAATAAACTTACGCTCATATGGGATTTCCGAATGGAAGATAATCTTATGCAGCTCACGGGTGTTGGTAAAGATCAAATCTCCCGGTTCCATTTGGTAACTCTGCCCTTCAACGTGGTAGGTTGCATCGCCGGAGACAAAATACAGCATTTCATATGAGCTGTGCATATGGATGTCCCACCCTATCGGATTAGCGGTAACAGAGTGGTAGAACGAGAATAACCGGTTAATCTCGTAGTAAAAACGATCGGGATTCATGCGCACCTCTCCCCAATTCTTTGACCTAACCATACCACAAGAACTGCAAGGTATCAAGCCGGCTGCATCCAGCATTCTACACAGCAAGAATTGCAATATATTGCCCAAAGTTTACAAAGTAAAAAACTTAGTTAAGTGTTATACTGGAGCTGAAAATTTACCAAGGGGGTAATTTTGGTGAAGAAAAATTTGAGATTAATCGCACTCGTAGTTGTCCTAGCCGCAGCTGTGCTCGGATCATGTGCATCTGCCAGTGATTACACACCGCTGCCGGGCATTTTGGGTCCAGAAGATGTGGATTTTGGTGGTCGAACGGTCACTATTGTCAGAGGTGGTCTGCCGGATGAGGATAGAATCGCAGAAGCAGAAGCCTTATTCAATGTTAAAATCGATCGCTTCAACTATGATGGAAATATTGATCTGTACATCAGCAGAATCATGGCCGGAGACTCCACCCTGGATATTATTCGGATGCCGCACCGCCAAGGTTATTTCAAGTTGGTTTCTTCCGGTTACTTAATGCCGGTAGGAGAGCTGCTGCCGCCGGAGCACTATGAAGCCCTATCTGTAACTGATCGCTATACAATTGATAAACTGAAGTATAACGGTGAGTATTATGGATTCGGAACGCACCACGGCCTCCACAATGGTTCCATGATGCTGATGGCTTATAACAAAACAATCTTAGAGCAGTATAATCAGCCTGATCCTTATGAACTATGGCAGGCTGGTGAGTGGACATTAGATGCATTTGAGCAAATTGCCGCTGCGGTAACTCGGGACACCGACGGTGACGGGGTAATCGATCAGTTTGGTTTTACCGATGTTGGCAACGCAACTGCGTTTTACCGGATTGCGCCCGCTAACGGTGTTGAGCTTGTACGGGTTGAAGATGATGGCAGATATGTCTTTGACTATGACAGCGAAGCTGCTTTGGAAATGCTGAACAGAGTGAATAAATGGAGAAACGAACTCCAGTTTACTGGCGGTAACTTTGACCAAGGCACTGCAGCCTTTACGACCACTCACTTGGCAGGAATCCGCCACGCTAAGGCTGCGGGACTTGATTATGGCTTAGTTTCTTATCCGAGAGGTCCGCACGCTGATCGCTACTATTATCCGGTGTTTGAGTTTTGGATGATGATGCTGCCGGTTAACGCTGAGATGCCGGAAGAGCTGATGGCATTAGGCTGCTTCCTCTACAGGGAAGAAGATACCTACGATGATCTCGATTTTCGAATCAATGAATACATGACCACCAGAGAACATGCCGATTTATATATTGCCGCGATTGAATCATGGCGTGGTGAGGGTGATATGTTCCAAAACACCGATTTGTGGTCGATAGCTACTCCGGGAGTATCAGACGTAATTAATGGTGTTAAGGGCGCGGCTGCTGCCATGGATGAAACCAGGCCGCAAGCTCAAGCGTATCTGGATGATTTGTTCGGCCAATAATCCTGAACTAAGGAGAAACACCTAATGGGAAGAAATTCTCATTAGGTGTTTTGTTTTATTGGTGTTTGTGATTTTAATCTGCTTTTAGTAGAATAGATGAGGAGAAGCGCTGTTCCAAAAGTAACCAGTTCTCCCAGGGAATGGCAGGTCCAGATGCTCTCACGTCCAAAAATAACTGGGAGGATGATCAGCAGAGGAAGTGGCGCCAGAGTGCTCCGCATTAACGAAATCAACAGCGAGCGGGAAGTTCGCTGAACCGCCTGCCAATAGGTAATCAGGAGGATATTTAAACCTGCAAAGACAAACCCGATAAAATAAACGCGGGTTTTGGCAAGGGTAAACGATGCGAGTTCCGGATCCTGCGGTGTGAAGAAACCGATAAAGCTTTTTCCGCCAATCAGGATTACCACATAGCAGACGACTCCAATGAGCGCGAACAGTTTAATGGAGTAGATCAGCAGCTTTCGTCCTTGTTCCTGCTCTCCGGTTCCGCAGTAATAGCTGAAGATAGGCTGCAGTCCCTGGGCAAGTCCGAGAAATACAGTGAGGTACAGCAGCATGATATAGCCGATAATCAGGTATGCAGCTAAGCCGATTTCCCCATAGCCGTTTCTGATCACAGCGGTATTATAAAGGAATGTAATTAGACCGATGGAGAATTCCATAATAAAAGCAGGAAAACCGAGTTTTAATATGGTAAAAGTACGTGGTGTTTCAACTCGATATGGCACTAGATACAAATATCCCTTTCTCTTAAGAAAATGGGGCAGCATGATGATGACACTGAAGATCGGACCCAGCGCAGTAGCAAGAGCTGCTCCGGCAATGCCCATGTTTAATGGATACATAAACACATAGTCCAGGACAATATTGGAAATAGAACCGAACGTTAAAGCAAACATTGCCAGCTTAGGCTGGTTGTCATTCCTCAGGAAACTGCTCAAAAGAAAGCTGAACAGGAGAAAGGGCGAAAACGTTACGATATACCACATGTATTTGACTGCTTGGCTGTGAATATCAGGAGTTGAACCTAAAAGCTCTGCGAGCTGATGGATAAAAACATTTCCCAATACTGTGATGAGAACTCCAATAGCCAGCATCAAAGCTGATGCTCTGGTAAATGTCCGCCGCGCATGGGCGAACTGTTTCCTGCCTAACCCGCTGGAGATAATTACCCCAGCTCCCGATGATACAGCCAGGGAAATAGCGATTAGGATTTCAAGCAGGGGAACCGAAACAGCAGCTGCAGCCATGGCATCTCGTCCCAGCCGATTGCCGATAAAAATTCCATCTACGATAAAATACGCCGAGTTTACTACCAAACCAATCATTTGAGGAACAGCATATTTTCTAAAAATCTCAGCTTTATTTTTAGGATACAACAGCACCAGTCCTTCCAAATAAAAAGAGGCCCCAGGCTGCGCAGCTTTGGCCTCACCAGGTAAAATCCTACCACAACCAGTTTTTTTGGTCAACACTGCTCATGTTTGAGCTGATTAAAAACTACAACTAAGGAGGCGAAAAAATGGATTACTGCGTTAAAGTGATCAATGAAGATTGGAAATTCATTCTGAAAGATGAAGCGGAGGCTTTTCAGAAGGACTTTCCTGATAATGATTGGCAGCAGGTGAGACTGCCCCACGACTGGTCGGTGCATTATCCCCTTTCGCGGGAGTATTCCAGCGGAACCGGTTATGTGCGGGGCGGCACCGCTTGGTACCGCAAGCATTTTTACCTGCCTAAAGAGTTAGAAGACAGCCGAGTTTTTCTACGCTTTGACGGCATTTATAAAAACAGCCAGGTGTGGATTAATAGCTATTATCTCGGTAAACGCCCTTACGGATATACAACCTTCCAATATGATATCTCCGACTTTCTCTGCTGCGGCGAAACAGAGAATGTGATATCAGTGCGAGTAAGCCGCGAAGACTTGGCGGATTCCCGCTGGTTTACCGGTTCCGGAATTACCCGTAAAGTAAGTCTGCTGATTTATAACCAGGTCTATCCTGCTGAATACGGCATTTTCTTCTATAACAACCGGGTTACTGAGGAGGAAGCCGAGCTGACTGTAACTAACGAGTTGTTTGCGGTTAAACCCATGGATGTAACTGTCCACAACCGCTTATATGATGCGGATAACAATTTGGTGCTCGAACTGACCGGTAAGGCAAGCCTCGGTGAAGAAGCCAGTAAAATCGAAACCAAAGGCATTCTTAATAATCCCAAACTGTGGTCTCCTGATGAACCGAACTTATACACCCTGGAAACAGCTGTAGTGGACACTGAAACAAAAAAAGAGTACCTGATTGATCGCCAGAAAGTGGGGATCAGAACCTTTGAGTTCGATCCGGAACAAGGATTTTTCCTCAACGGCAAGCGTGAGGTCTTCAAAGGTGTATGCCTGCATCATGATGCAGGAACACTTGGCGCGGCTGTTACCAAAGAGATTTGGCGGCGGCGGCTGATTAAACTGAAAAAAATGGGCTGCAACGCCATCAGAATGAGCCACAATCCCCATATGCCGGAGCTCTATGAGCTGTGCGATGAAATGGGCTTTTTGGTGATGGATGAAGCATTTGATGAATGGGAAGCGCCAAAAAACAAGTGGCATATCGGCCACAATGTCTATCCACCCAAGCACTATGGCTATGCAGAAGATTTTCCTCATTGGTATGAGCAGGATTTGAGTGCAATGGTGAAAAGAGGGCGCAACCATCCGTCCATAGTGATGTGGAGTATCGGCAACGAAATCGACTATCCGAACGATCCGTACAACCACCCCTCCTTTGATATGATGACGGGCAACAATGATCATAATAAGCCTATGTCGCAGCGGAGATACAACCCGAACCGCCCCAACTCGGAGCGGTTGGTACCTATTGCCAAGGAACTCGTGGAGATTGTTAAGCAGCATGACCACACCAGACCGGTAACTCAGGGGCTGGCGTTTCCGGAATTATCGACTCGGATCGGCTTTGGTGAGCTCCTGGATGTTCTCGGCTATAACTACAAAGAACATCTGTATGCGGAAGACCATCAGCGCTTCCCCGATAAACCGCTTTTAGGCAGTGAGAACCGCCATGAATATGCTGCCTGGAGAGCCGTAGTTGACAATCAGTTTATTTCGGGACAGTTTTTGTGGACTGGAATCGACTATCTTGGCGAATGCAGGGGATGGCCTCACCATGGTGCTTATTTCGGCCTGTTGACTACTGCCGGTTTCGAAAAACCTGATTACTACAGACGGCAGAGCTGGTGGGCTGATGAGCCGGTGATCCGCCTGGTTACTGCGCGGAAAGGGCCAGGAGAATTCGAACCCAGAGAGTTTAAACCTATGTATGAAAGCTGGAATTACGTACCCGGTGAAGAAATCGAGGTGCGCTGCTACACCAATCAGGAGAATGTAAAACTGTATCTCAATGGTGAACTCTGCGAAAACCAGGTTGATACCGCTGAGTTGGGCTATTTAACCTGGATTGTACCCTTCCAGCCCGGTGTTTTAGAAGCTGAGGCCGGAGAAATTGGGTATAAACTGGAAACAGTGAATGCTCCTGTACAGATCAAACTGGTTCCGGATTATCAAGTCGGAGATGATATTCTCCAGATTGAGCTCTACGTTCTTGATGATCAGAACCGCCGGGCCGTATCTGATCGCTCGCTGATCAGGGTAAGGCTGGAAGGCGAAGGCGAACTGCTTGCCTTAGACAATGGCGATCTGGCGGATGTAACTGATTTTACCGCCCCCTATCGCCACGCTTATGATGGCCGAATGATGATCTATGTGCGCAAAACTGGTTCCGGAGTTTTAAAAGTTACAGCTGAAAGTCCATATCTAAAATCAGATACGCTCGAGATCGACTAAGTTCACAGACCCTTTAGCGTGAAGCTAAAGGGTCTAGTTTTTGCCCTATTCCGTACGCAGTGCTTCAACAGGATCTTTTTTGGCAGCCATAACTGCAGGAATTGCGCCACCAATTTGAGTTAAGCTGATACTGAGCATAACCAGAAGAACAGCATGCAGGATCCGCAGTTGGGCAACACTGCGCAGGTTGGTCAGATTATAAATATAGTTGTTAATCGGGATAGTCAGCAGATAAGCAATGGTGATCCCAAGAAAACCGGCTAAGGCTCCAATAATAAATGTTTCCGCGTTAAAAACACGGGTGATGTCTTTCTTGCGAGCTCCAAGTGCGCGCAGAATTCCGATTTCTTTTGTACGCTCAAGTACGGAGATGTAAGTAATGATCCCAATCATGATCAGCGATACGACTAACGATATTGCAGAAAATCCAATTAAAACTAAAGTAATTGCATTCATTATCCCTCCGGTCATTTCTGTTATTGTGCTGGCAAGGTCCGTGTAGAGAATTCGATCAGATGATGATTTGTTCACGTTGTAAGCATCGAGATAGCTTGTAACAGCATCCTTTGCGCTGAAGTTAGTTGGAAAAAGAAAGATCATCTGCGGGAGGTCATCTCCGCCGAAACTGGTGATGAGGGCTTGTTTCATGGCAGCATTTAAGTTGCTCAGATTGAGAATATTAACATCGCATTCTTTCTGGGCTTTAACAATTTCTGACTCAGACGCAGCGGCTGTGATGCGCTGAACTAACCGATCGCTGTAGACAATCCCAGTGCCCAAAATCTCAATTTCGAGATGGGGTTTGGCTTTAACCACTCCGGTGATAGTCAGTGTTATGCTTCTGGGTGAGTCATACATTGCGTCATAATTGTTATTTGGAATAAAGTTACCCATATCTGTGCGGATATAGTAATCGTCGTTATGAATAAGTTTCAATTCAGTCCCGACAATATCATCAAATCTTAAGTCAGCAAGTTCATCTGTGGAAAAGCCTAGATTAGTCAAAACGGTATGATCAACCCTATTGCGGCGGTCGATAACTAATACTAAATCAGTTTCAGAATTCGGATAGGACCCTGCCAACAGATCGTAGTTTCTTTCAAGATAACTCGGAGCTGATTGATCTAGGGTTTCCGGATATGAAGCCAGTCCTGCTCCGCGCATGCTGGTGATTCCCGAACTCATTGAGCCGGCGGTGCCCATGCTTCCCATACCGCCCAGATTGATTCCAGCGGAAACAGTTACCGGAAAGGTTTTATCATCTCTGCGGCGGAGTAAGTTAAGATTAACCATCCGCACATAGCCAATGCTGCTGCAGATGTCCGGATCTATTTTTGCGATATATTCGAGGTATTCCGGCGTAAAAGTGTTGGTGTGGGAAATTCGTCTTTTTCCCGTGTCGAAGGGATAGATCCGCTCTGGATCATCGTGGTCCTGTTCCTGGTTTTGGAATGAATTAGGTTCGTGTTCGAGAACGGATGCGGTCTGGGCAATGATAATGGGAAACTCTGTCAGCGCATCTTCTTGAAATTGGTCTATATGGACCCTAAAACCTGAGGATAAACCCAAAATTAGTGCAATACCGATGATGCCCAGCGAAGAGGCAAGGGCTGTAAGGGTAGTGCGCCATTTTTTAGTGGCAATATTCTTGCCTGACAGTCGTAAAGCGGCAAAAAAACTCATACTGGTCTTGTTAAGTTCGAACTCGCCTTGATCAGTACTGTCCGCAGGATTGCTGTCGTCCACCACTTTGCCATCGGAGAGGCGAATAATGCGATCAGCATAGACTTCTGCCAATGCTTGATTATGCGTAACCATAATAACCAGTTTATCCTGAGCAATCTCCTTGATCAGATCCAGGATCTGGCGGCTGGTTTCCGTATCCAAAGCTCCTGTTGGTTCATCTGCTAGAATAATGTTGGGGTCGTTTGCCAGCGCTCGGGCAATGGCAACTCTCTGCATTTGCCCTCCCGACAGCTGATTCGGAGTTTTATGCACATGCTCTTCGAGTCCCACTTTTGCCAAGAGCTGCAGAGCTTTTTTATGTTTTACGTCAGAAGGCATTCCGCTTAGGCTCATACCGATGATTACATTATCGACTAGATTGAGATGGGGAATAAGATTATAGTTTTGAAAGATAAATCCAATGCTGTTGTTGCGATATGCGTCCCAATCAATCTCATCAAAATCTGCGGTTGATACTCCACTGATCATCATTTCGCCACTGTCATATGAATCCAATCCGCCAATTATATTCAGCAGTGTCGTTTTGCCTGAACCACTTTCACCTAAAACAGCAACGAATTCGGTTTTCCTAAAACTAATGCTGATCCGATCTAGAGCAGTTTGGGTAAATTCTCCAGTTGTATAGTTTTTGGTGATCTCCTTAAGCTGCAGCACACAATCACTCCTATCCTATCTGCTACCCGGTTAGTGTTGCCTAACACAGCAGGATTATAAGCCTTGCTGCAGGGGGGATTAGGGGAAGGAATTGCTGTTGATGTGGTGAAATAAGGATTTAATCACTAGAGCTGATTTATAGACATATACTTGATTGATATGGTAAAATGAATAAGCTTTCGTTGGCTCTGTATTAAATCTAGCAGGGAAAGGCAGGCGATTTTATTGGAAGAAAAGCTGACCTTGTATGGATTTAATAACCTCACCAAGTCCCTCAGTTTTAATATCTACGATGTATGCTACGCAGAAACTGAACAGGAGCAGAGAGATTATATCGAGTATATTAACGAACAGTACAATGCTGTGCGGCTGACTGAGATTTTATGCAGAGTTACCGATATTATCGGTGCTCATGTTTTAAACATTTCCAAGCAGGATTATCAGCCGCAGGGTGCTTCTGTCAATCTGCTGGTTGCTGAAGAACCACTGCTGCCTGAACAAATTGATGACAGCTGCAACCAGGGCATTTTAAGTGATTCATGCACATGTCATTTCCGAAGGGATACAATCCATGCCCATCTTGATAAGAGTCATATCACAGTTCATACTTATCCAGAGTATCATCCTGATCACTTCATCTCAACATTTCGCGTAGATATCGATGTGGCAACCTGCGGCAAAATTTCTCCGCTGAATGCTTTGAATTTTTTAATCAGCAGCTTTGATTCAGATATCATCACCATCGATTATAAAGTGCGGGGGTTTACCCGCAGTGTGGAAGGGAAAAAGCATTTTATTGATCATAAAATCAAGTCAATTCAGGACTTTATTGATGCTGATATTCGCAGAGTTTACGAGAGCTATGATGTCAACTTTCATTCTAACTATACCTTTCATACTAAGATGATGATCAAAGATATTGATCTGGAAAACTATCTGTTCAACCGCAGTGCGGCTGACCTTTCGGCGGAGGAGCAGGAGAAGATCACTAGAAAACTGCGAAAAGAAATGATGGAGATCTATCAGGGGATGAATATCTACTAAATGAGACTATAACCTGTTCTGGAGGGGAGACATGGAACTTTGGTTTACTGAGCATCATACAAAGGATACTACCTTTTCAATTCGGGTAACAAACCGATTGGCAAATGTTGCCAGTCAGTTCCAAACAATCGAGGTCTATGAATCGCGAGATTTCGGCAGAATTTTAGTCATTGATGGCTATTTAATGCTGACAGAAAAAGACGAGTTTATCTACCATGAGATGATTACCCACGTGCCGATGGCGGTCAATCCCTACGCTCAGGACGTGCTGGTAATCGGAGCCGGCGATGGAGGCACTGTGCGTGAGTTGACGCGGTATAATTCCATTAAACGCATCGATATGGTTGAAATCGATGAGAAAGTGGTTGAGGTCTGCCGCAAATATCTGCCTCAGACTGCTGGTATGCTTGATGATGAGCGGGTAAATCTCTTTTTTACCGATGGTGTGGAGTTTGTAACTGATAAAGCAGTTGAGTATGATTTAATCATCGTTGATTCTACTGACCCCTTTGGACCGGGAGAAGGCTTATTTACCCGCAAGTTTTATGCGGACTGCCATCGCGCTTTAAAGTCCGGCGGCATTTTAGTGAATCAAATGGAAAGTCCGTATTACCCGGATGATGCTTTAGCGGCGAAGAGTTCTTATCAGAAGCTTAAGGATGTTTTCCCGTTAGTTAAAGCCTATCAGGCTCATATCCCCACTTATCCTTCGGGACATTGGCTGTTTGGCTTTGCTTCGAAAGAACCTGATCCCATTAAGAACCTAAAAGCAGACCAGTGGAATACATTAGGGTTAGAAACTAACTATTATAACACAGAACTGCACAAGGGCAGTTTTGCTCTGCCGAATTATGTGCTTAATATTCTCAACAGCTGATAGCCATGCAGTCTGCATGGCTTAAATCTAATCTGAGCAGAACTGTCAGATGCTGAACAGGAGTGTTTTGATGTCGATAGAAAGAGTTAAGGAGTATTTCCGGAATTTTGGAATCGAAGATCGCATTCTTGAATTTGATGTTTCCTGCGCGACTGTGGAAGAAGCTGCGGAAGCACTGGGTTGTGAGAAAGGCCGAGTTGCTAAAACACTCTCCTTTCACTTGGGAAAGCGAGTTGTATTAGTGGTAGCTGCTGGCGACACTAGAGTCGATAATGCGAAGTATAAAGCAGAGTTTGGCCGCAGACCGCGCATGCTGTCCTTTGACGAAGCAGAACCTTTAATCGGACATGCTGTTGGCGGTGTTTGTCCTTTTGCTGTTAATGAAGGAGTGGAGGTCTATCTTGACCGCGCCCTGCAGCGCTATGAATCTGTATTTCCTGCCTGCGGCAGTTCGAATTCCTTAATCGAGCTGTCCATTCCCGAGCTGGAGAAGTACTCAAACAGCAGAGGATGGGTTGATGTCTGTTTGGTGGTATAGTGTTTGAGCTTTATATATAGTCCTGCTGGAGTGCTGTAAAGAGCACTCTTTTTTAATCCCTTGACAGTTCCTAAATATTAAGGAAGAATAAAATGAAAGAGTAAAAGTTTTTAAGTTTTCGACAGAACGGGTGCTGCGGGACGCCCGATCGATTAAGAATCTAGGAGAGGGAAAGGTGGTAAACGGTGGAAGTAAGACTATATGAGGACAGCAGTGCTCCTGTAGATGCCAGAGTGGAGGATCTGCTGCAGCGGATGACACTGGAAGAAAAGGTGGCGCAGCTGGGTTCGGTAGGTCCCGAAGTGCTCCTGAACGATCAGGGGGAAATCTGTTTTGACAAAGCTCAGGCAGCAATTCCTCACGGGATCGGACAAATTACCCGGATGGCCGGTGCCAGCGATTTAGCTCCTGATAAAGCAGCTAAAGCTGCCAATGCTATTCAGCAGTTTTTAGAGCAGCATACAAGGCTAAAAATACCGGCTCTTTTGCACGAAGAGTGCTTAAGCGGACTGATGGCTAAGGAAGCCACAGCTTTTCCCCAGGCCATCGGTTTAGCGTGCACCTGGAATCCGGATCTAATCAGGAAAATGACTGGGGAGATTCAAAAACAGATGCTGGCTATCGGCGCTCGGCTGGGCCTGTCTCCCGTTCTAGATTTGGCTCGCGATCTGCGGTGGGGGCGGGTAGAAGAAACATTTGGCGAGGATCCCTATCTCGCTGCTGCTGTGGCTGCAGCTTATGCTGAAGGACTTCAGAAACCGGAACTGCGGCGAGGTGTTTTAGCGACCTTAAAGCATTTTGTTGGTCACAGTTTCTCCGAAGGAGGCCGCAACCATGCGCCGGTTCATGTTTCCCCTCGCGAACTGCGGGAAGTGTGGCTGTTTCCGTATGAAGCTGCTGTTAAAGAAGCGGATGTTCGGGTAGTAATGAGCT
>DURM01000013.1 GCA_012837335.1 Bacillota bacterium | reverse complement strand
GCTGGGGTTTTGTTGTTTTTCGAAGGAAGTTGTCCATTACTTGATCACGAAATGTTAGATCTGGTTTTTTCAGTTCAGCAGAGTGTAGATGACTAGACTCTGCTGGCATATGTTGACTTAAGTTTAGATAAGTTGTAAATTAATAAGCGAAGTTTACATTAGCAGATTTTAGTTGTGAGGAGGGGTAATGTGTCCAACAAGAAACTTGTTTCTGCACGTGAGTTGGCAGAATTTCTGGATCTCTCAGTAGATACTATCTGGCGCTACACAAGGAAAAAAATAATTCCCTATATAGAATTGGGGCCTCGTCAATACCGCTATAACGTAGAAGACGTTTTAGCTGCGCTGCACAACGGCACAAGCGGAGTTGTCCAAGACGAATCTTCAGATTATGCTGAAACTACAAAATTAACATATGCTGATTATGCCAAGCTGCCAGCGGAAGCAGGTTACACCACAGAACTAATTAATGGACTAATATTCCGGGAGCCAAGTCCTTCGTTTATCCATCGGCGTGTTTCTAGACGATTGCAGCAAATCTTGATCGCTTATTTCGCTAGTACTGATCCTAAGGGTGAGGTTTTTAATGCCCCCTTGGATGTTTACTTCAATGAGTATACAGTAGTCCAACCCGATTTAATTTATCTACCCAGTTCAAGACCGGCTAAGAATGATCCCGTGGATTCCCTACCTGAACTTGTAGTGGAAATTTTGTCTCCATCAACCTCCCGCACAGATCGAGTAATAAAACTAAGTGTTTACCAAGAGGCAGGGATACCCCATTACTGGATAGTAGATCCCCATGAGGGCATCATTGAGGCCTATGAGCTGCGGAATAATTATTACACTTCAATAGTCCGCTATGCGGAGGGAACATTTATCCATCCTAGTTTTCCTGATTTATCTTTTGATGTTGATGCGTTATTTGCGGAGCTATAATCGGCATTTTGTGGAGTTTCGTGAAGCTTCATGTTTGTTTTCTTACTTGGAACATGTTTTCATGAACGACGCAAATGCATCCTTTGGCTGCCAACATGGATACTTTTACCAAGAACTTACGTTCGCTTTTTTGCGGCTAATATGGTAAAATAGGAGTAAACATGATGGCGAGATTTAAATTTTAGATACCCATGCTGAAGGAGTTGGCAGTGCACAATCATGAAGAATAGATCCTACATCGCAATTGATTTAAAATCCTTCTACGCTTCAGTAGAGTGTATCGAACGAGGACTTGATCCGCTAACAACCAACCTTGTGGTTGCTGATGCCAGCCGCACTCATAAAAGTATCTGCCTTGCCGTTTCCCCTTCTTTAAAAAGCTATGGCATTCCCGGCCGACCTAGGTTATTTGAGGTGATCCAAAAGATAAAGGAGATCAATGCCGCCCGATTGCGTAAGGTCCCTGGACGAAAATTTTCTGGCACTTCATTCCACGATCCAGAACTTCAAACCTCTCCCAATCTGGCTCTGGGTTACATTGTGGCTCCGCCGCGAATGGCACTGTATATTGAGTACAGCACCCGGATTTATGAAGTCTATTTAAAGCACATCGCTCCCGAAGACATTCATGTGTACTCCATCGATGAGGTGTTTATTGATGCCACCAACTACTTAAACGCGCAAAAAATAACGGCCCGAGAACTTGCCACAAAGATCCTCCTTGATGTTCTGAACACAACAGGAATTACCGCAGCAGCAGGCATAGGCACCAACCTCTACCTCAGTAAAGTAGCGATGGATATTCGAGCCAAGCATATACCTACTGATGAAAATGGTGTCCGAATTGCAGAACTAGACGAAATGAGCTATCGCCGTCACTTGTGGTCACACCGGCCTCTCACCGACTTTTGGCGGATCGGTAAAGGATATGCTAAAAAACTGGAGGAAAATGGACTTTACACCATGGGCGATATCGCTCGGTGTTCCATCGGTAAGCCAACAGATTTTCACAATGAAGACTTGCTCTACGAACTCTTTGGGGTTAATGCAGAGCTGCTGATTGACCATGCCTGGGGCTGGGAGCCTTGCACCATTGCCGATATCAAAGCTTATAAGCCTAGTTCCAGGAGCGTAGGCTCCGGTCAGGTGCTACCCGCTCCCTACAACTTTAAAAATGCAAGGTTAATTGTCCGAGAAATGGCAGAACTGCTGGTACTGGATTTAGTGGAAAAAGGGCTGGTTACCAATCAGATTGTTCTCACCATCGGATATGATATCGAGAATCTCCGTGATCCACTGAAACGCCAGTCTTACCAAGGTAAGATTTCTATTGACAGCTATGGACGATCAATCCCGAAGCACGCCCACGGCAGCATTAATCTCGGCAGATACACCTCTTCTACCAAGCTGATTGTAAAAAGCGTGATGGAACTGTTTGACCGCATTGTTGATGAGAATCTTTTGGTGCGAAGAGTAAACATTGCTGCCAACGATGTACAGGACGAAGCCACCATTAAAGAAAAGGAAAGCTTCCAACAACTGAGTCTGTTTATGGATTCCGAGGAACAAAAACGTGAACAAGCTGAACTAGATCGGGAAAAGAAAGTGCAGCAAGCAGCGTTGGCTATCAGGGAAAAATACGGTAAAAACGCGCTCCTAAAAGGAATGAACTTGCTGGAAGGAGCCACCACCAGAGAAAGAAACAGGCAGATTGGAGGTCATAAGGCATGACGTCCTATGACGATATCATCAATCTTCCCCGCCCAGTATCGAAAACGCGTCCCCAAATGCCAATCAGCAAACGCGCTGCCCAATTTGCGCCCTTTGCAGCGCTCACTGGGCATGATACTGCAATCAAGGAAACGGCAAGGCTGACCCAGCAGAGAATTACTCTGGATGAGTATATGGCAGAGGCCGTAAACAACCAGCTGCGAATCATCTTAGAAAAACTTGAAGACCAGCCCAGAATCGCAGTAACGTACTTTCAACCAGATCCTAAAAAAGACGGCGGGTCCTATGTTACTGTTACAGGCACAGCTGTGAAAATTGACCAGTATAAACGGCTCATGATTATGAATGATGGTACCGTAATCCCTATCCCGGAAATAATCAGTATTGATGTGGTCTAATCCCCTGTAAAAAGGAGCCCACGGCAAGGACATTTATCCCCCATGGGCTTGAAATAGTAATGAATATCTATTTTATGGAGTGTCGCTGCTCATTTTTTTAGTAAACACAAGAATCGCTACCGCCAGCGTGATAGCAGCATAGCCAATCACCCACCACAGATGAGGCATTATTTTCTGGTAATTACCAGAAAGAGCAGCTCTGCCCGCATTAACGGCATGGGAAAACGGAAGGAGGTTGGCAATTCGGGCAAAAGTGCCGCCAACAAGTTCTAGATCAAACCAAGTTCCAGAAAACCATCCGCTTAGATTCGTCAACAAAGCTCCGCAGACACCACCTACCTGCTTATCATTGAATAAACTGCCACACAAGAGTCCAATAGCGATGAAAAATACCGCCGTAGGAATCACAACAATCAGTGCTAGCAAAACGTTTGGAGTAATCTTTAACCCAAGCAAGCCGGCAACAGTATAGCAGACAACTACCTGCATAATGGCCATGGGCAAAAGTGGAAGCGTATAACCAAAAATGAAATCACGAGCTGTTAGGGGAGACACAAATAGGCGTGCCATTAAAGAACTGGATCGATCTTTTGCAATCAATGTTCCAGAAAAAAGGGCAATGAATGATAGTCCAAATACAGCGATTCCCGGGATCAACTGATCGATTACAAAAAGCTCGACAGGAACATTCTTTTGAATAGCTGTGAGTAAAAGGAGCAGAACAATAGGAAAGCCAATCCCGAATACCAAATTGATTCTGTCCCTAATTATCTCTTTGCTGTTTCGTGATGCAAACGCTAATGTTTTCATACTGTTGGTACCCCCTCGCCAGCAATTGCAATGAAGGCCTCTTCAAAATTCTTGGCGTTTACTTTCTCCATCAACTCATCCGCAGTTCCAACTTCCCTTAATTCCCCATTGACCATGATTCCAATGCGATCAGATAAAGAAACCGCTTCCTCCAAGTAATGGGTGGTTAAGATCATGGTTACTTTTCCTTTCAGTCCATTGATTACACTCCACAGCTCCCGCCTCGCAAGAACATCGAGTCCGAGGGTAGGTTCATCAAGGAACAGCAACTGTGGTTCAGAAATCAAAGCCATAGCGATGCTGAGACGCCTCTGCCACCCACCAGATAGTGTTTTCGCCCGATCTTCAGCTATGTTTGACAAGCCAAAGGATGCTATGCTCGCATTGGCCTTTTCTGCCGCAGCACGCTTGTCATCGCCATAGATGCGGGCGATAAACTCCAAGTTCTCCCTAACAGTTAGGTTTGGGGCGATTGCTGTTTCTTGAGGCGAAACATTCGTGAGCTCCTTTACCTTGATCGTATTGGCAGTAATGCTGTTTCCAAAGATGCGAGCATCCCCATCAGTTGGCTTAACAAGACACGATAACATCTTGATAGTTGTGGTCTTACCCGCACCATTGACTCCGAGCAAGGCAAATAATTCACCCTGCTTAACACTTAAGTTAAGATTACGAACTGCATATTTATCCTTATACCTTTTGGTCAGATTTTCCGTTTGGATTGCAATCACTCATCATCTCCCCTTTCTTCCCGCATCTTTTTTATCCCCCAAGCAAAAGCTACCCTATCTTGATCATCATGGTCTGGATCCAAATCCTTTGCTCTCCCTTCAAGAACCGCATCGGCAATTTCACTAAGAACCTCAAGGCGTTCAATTGCAATGCCTTTTTGGATATCAGCAAGCAAAACCAAAGTGTCTCCCGGTTTAATGCCAAACATATCACGCACATCTTTAGGAATAACAATTTGTCCTTTTGGTCCTACTTTTACTGAGCCCATGAACTTACCCTCTTTTTGACTGCTGTTCATCCGAAAACCTCCCATCACAATTAATGTATCGCAGTTTACATCAACTTACTTGTATAACTTGTTATACTTATTATACCCCGCGGCAATTCTCCAAGTCAATGATTTTTTCATCTTCTGAATAAAGTTTCGCACAACTAACACTATGCAGGTAAATTAACTGCCATGGTGAACATAGTTTCCAAGACCTAGATTTGGTGATGGGCGTGGATGCGACCATGCCAAAAACTAAGTGAAGGTGGTCCTGATTATGGGTAGAGAAAGAGCTTCTTCGGCGGTAATTTCCAAGGGAAGAATAGCGATGGTCAAAGTGGTAGAAGAACATCGATCGTTTTGGACTCTTCCCGGCGGAGGAATTGAAGAAGGTGAAACCCATGAAGAAGCGGCAGTTCGAGAGGCTAAGGAGGAAATTAATCTCGATATCAAGGTCTTAAGATTCTTGTTCGAACGCAAGTATTCAGCCGGGACTGAATACTGCTATCTTGCTGAACCCCTAGATGACAAGCAGCAAATCAGCGTTGGGTCTGACCCGGAGTTAGATGCGAATAAACAGATCCTTAAGAAAGCAGAATGGGTTGCCATTGCTCAGGTTAAAGATGACCTGCATGTCTCCAGAGTGATTGCAGCATTGAGCCAAGAGGAAATGAGAAAATACCAGATCAATTTGCAAGATGACATGGATACCTAACTGCCCAATCCCTAAAAAAACCCGTCAGAAGAGAACACTTTTCGCTTCTGACGGGTAATTTGTAGTTACTGAAACAAATTACTGTGCCGCTTTACTGCTTATAGCAGAGATGCATATTTAAAAGTTGTAGATCACTTCACTCCTGATATAATGGACTCCTTCTCCGCGATAGTTCGATACCGTTCCCCAGTTTCCAGTCTTGGCTGTCAACCAGATGGATTCGAGGCCAGCGGGAATGTCAGCTTCGATTACTATCTTCGCCTGCGAACCCGGCACAAAGGCTACCGACTTAATTTCCAGAGGCTCATTAGGAGCATCCGGGCCATATGCCCAGATTACGATTTCTTCCTTTGCCAAGCTCGCTATCTTCTTATGCAGGTTTAAGGTCAAACCAGTTGGTCCCACATCAGAGATATAGGCTTTGTTGGGAATTAAAATTGGTTTTGGGCTCTGATCATACAAGCTTGAAGCAAAGATCTGCACCGCACCGCCGATATTCGTTCCATCACCAGTGGCCCTAAGCAGGAGCGCACAGCCGACATCATCATTTTGAGTCGTATACTGAATGCTTGTGGCTCCTGGAATCGGTTCCATTTCCATCGTAATCGGATCTACTCGATACCACTGGTATGAGAAGTAGCTCTCATCCACAGTGCTGCCATCAGAAATCCGTTTGGCAGCCGCATACCCAGTGTAAATTTCTCCTACATACGGTTCGCTGCCGGACATGCCCCAATTGGAGAAATAGGTATGGACCGGAGAAACAGGAACTTCGATCTCATTTGAGGTGCAGCCATCAAGGGGACCGCCTACCATCATTAAGCGGAACCTGGTCTCACTCCAATAGGTAATTGAGAAATTATCACTTTCAGCTGAACTAGTTTCAATATCGCCATACTGCTTCCACATCATGTCAGCTGGATCAAAGTATTGTAGCACATACCCATCGCCCCCAAGGCTTGCGGGAGTTGGAAAATACATATCTACCTCCGGATGACCTGTTGATGTATTGATACTAGGCCACCGATGATAGCGCTGCACATAAAGGCCACCAAAGGTTTCAGGCTCCAAGGTCGCTGGAGTCAGGGCCGGAATAGTTCCGCCGGTGCCTGGAACGAACGATTGAATAATGGTAGGATTGAAATCGCCTCCTACCTCTTGGGGACTGAGATCAAAGACCACTCCAAACGAATTCACCGCTGCCAGCTTAATGAGATCGCCACCCCATACTGTCACACTCGAGTTAGCGGTCAACTCAGCTACAGTACCACCATGAATCTTGAGGCGGATCCCCCAGGTATCAGCGCCGATCTCAATCGATTCAGCGCCGTTATAGATATTTACCTCAAGGTCCGAATCCAAAACAACCAAGTTATTTCCGGTGGCATACTCATGCCAGGTAGCACCGGCAACATCGATAATTGAGACAGAGCCAGTAACCTGAAGCCGATTTGTAACAGCAGCGTTAGGAGCGTTAACAATTAGGTCACCATCGATCTGTCCGGAACCGACTAACTCTAATTCTTCCGGATCCTCAAAGCTGTATTCCACATCCCCGGTGATGGTCTTACCGCGTAAGTCCAGTTTAACTGGGCGGTCAATCACGAGCTTTGTCGAGAGAACCAAGTCCTCAGCTACAACGATGCTCTTCACTTCTTGATCACAAAGAGCCTCTTCTAGTCCGTCAGCATCTCTAACAACTGTGCCTGTCGCATCAATGGCGAGTCGGATAGTGACCATCTGCTCTTTATTCATTGCCACTGTTTCAACCTGGGAAACAAAACCGAGGGCTGCAACCAAGATTTCCACAGATCCTGTTAATTTTGAAAAACTAACCTGCCCGCTGGCATTTGTTTCCTTCTCAGCCAACTCTTTTCCGACCACTTTCACCGAAGCACCTGCAATAGGTGTGCCGGCAGCATCATCAACCACAGTTACCATTAAACTGTAAGTCGGAGTCTTTGACCCTCTCCCAATACAGCCTGTAAATATACCAGCAACCAGCATTACCACAGTCACCCCTGCATAGATCCCTATTTTTGTCATTAGGTGTGAGTCTCCTTTATGGTGGTTTCGTAATTCGCCAGGCTATGGTTCCACTCGCTTAATCACAATCTTGTCAAAAGGCAGCTCGGTCAGCTCATTACCAAATATATCTGCAAAGAAAAAGCCATGATCATTAGGTAAGTCCTCATAGAAAGCTTCGTCACCACCGGATAGTTCAATCACACTCCAGGAAGGACTCATGCCGTAAACACTGATCCCGGCACCAAATTCCCGGGCTAAGTAGGGTGATCCCAAATAACCAGCGTTAGCACTAAACCACAGCTGGGACGGAGGAAAACCGGAGTTGATATCACCACGAGCTAGCGGACGATTACTATAAACCACCTCACTAAAAGAAAAGTAGATTCTTTCTGGGTCTTCATCAATCTCAAACTCAATAACCCCAGCTTGAATCGGTCTGGTAATCCGAGCGCTGCTTTCTGTTACCAAGGTAACCGACTCGATTTCTGGCGGTGTTTCATCAACTTCATCCAGGAACAGATAGATAAAATCAACAGCGGCCGCGTCATCATGCTGCCAATGGCCTCGGATTTCCAAAATAAACACTTTCACCAGCCGGCCTGTATTGGTTTTGAGAATGAGAGTGTCATAGGGTGCTAACTGGATTGCCTCAAGGGTCTCACTCGGTCTCCAGTCTGCGGCTGTCACGGTCCTAAACTGCTGCAAAATGAGGTTTAAATCACCTCCCCCTAAATTCGGATTAACACCAAACTGCATCCCAGCGCAGTTTTCAAATCCGATTAGGGTGTACTCATTACCAATTTGAACCCAAGTTAATTTCAGGTCTGCTTCTCCGGGAGCAGCACTGGTTTCACCTTTTTCAAAATCAAAGTAGGCACCATCTCTTTTGGATACAGTGGCAAACCTAGGCCCTGCTATTTCCTGAGGCTGAGGGTCTACCGGATCGGAATTGATGATCTCCGGTGTTTCAGAGCCGTCAATCTTTGCCGGTGGATAGTCAAAAACTATCCCCTGAGCATTGACCGTTGCGTGAACAATGTGTTTGGCTCCTTCCACTTCCACACTTGAATCAGCGATAAAGCTCTCCACAGTGCCGTCAATAAATAGGACATTATCACCGCCAGATTCAGTAAAATGAATAGCAGCCGCTCCCTGATAAAGCTTAATCCGCGCATGCTTACAAGAAACCACATACTCATTCCCGGACTGGTAGTCATTCCATGTTTGGCTGGCCACTGCTAGGATGGAAATAACTCCAGTTACCCGCAGATTGTTAGAGATAGAGGCATGGGGAGCATTGACAATCAGGTTCCCATCAATTTGTCCGGTCCCGGTTAACTGCAGTGACCCGGACTCATCAAAGACATATTCCACATCACCAGTCAGGGTTTTATCGTGGAGATCAAGCCTAACTGGGCGGTCGATCACCAGCTTTTGGTAGAGCACTAAGTCCTCCACCACTGTGATCTTTGTCACTGTGGGGTCTGCAACTGCAGCAGCTAGATTCTCATTGGTCTCAACTACTACTCCATTGACCTTGGCTGTTAGGTAAACAGTAACATTTTGGTCTTTGCTCATGAGTACGGTCTGAGTCTGCTCGCTGAATCCTGGCGCTTTAATCAAGAGTTCGATTGAACCTGCCAGTTTCAAGAAAGTTACCTTTCCATTGGCATTGGTTTCCTGAACAGCTAATCCTTTGCCAACCACCTCAACCACAGCCCCAACCGCTGGTTGCTTCGCAGCATCATCTAAAACCGTTACTGTTAGATTGAAGGTGTTTGAGCTGCTGGATCCACCACCGCCAAAACAGCCACTTAAGAAACTAACAACTATGACAATGATGAGAAACCTCGCCTGCGCTCCTGCCTTTGCCATTTTTCTCGCCTCCTATTGTGAATAACACGTCACTCTCAAGATAATCGTAACAAAAAGCAAAAGCCCAGTCCTGCTCCTAAGGGGTGAAATATGAAAAAAAACCTCTCACCCATTGTGGGTAGGAGGCTTTGAAACAGCTTACCAGACTCGCTTTGCTCACACCTCAGCATGAGAAGCTGGTAATAACTAACTATCGCTTTCCTTAAGAATGGTGCTGATCAACTC